>JABSSK010000006.1 GCA_013214265.1 Saprospiraceae bacterium
GCTATAATGATTCAGGCCCGCAGGGTGCTCGAATTAGTGAGAAAGAATGTATACAAATCATAGATCACCTTCCTGAGCGAATCGATAGGATCATATTATCGGGTGGAGAACCACTAGCTGATCGAAAGAAGCTTTTTATTATTCTGAAAAACCTGCGCGATCGGTACGATAACCGTACACAAATTATGGTGCAAACAAATGGTGATCTCCTGACACCAGCACTGCTTGATCAAATGATAGCGGGTGGCGTTACTCGTTTTGATATCGCCAGTATAGATCGCTTTCATAAACATTCTGGAGCCCGCCTAATGGAGCTAGCAGAACATTTTACATCTCGAGGTGTGAATGGTGATGATCGTGATCCCCGAATTGAAAAAGACACCTATCTCCATGGGCATGCCTTGAGTTGGGGGGCATGGGGTGCAACCGAAGATATGTGGCTGGGGGCGAACTGGGCAAGAGGCAGAGCCTTGGATACCAACATTTGGAAACGAGAACCACAACATAATTTCTGTACCATTCTATCCGGCGCTCGAAATTTTTTGGGTGGATACCAAGATATCCCCCAAGAAATAAGTATTCAGCTTTGGAAAATCAACCCGTGTTGTCCAGGCACAAAGTTCCCTATGGGAGACGCGAGGTCTGAGTATGTAGCTGACGTGCTTCAACGCGTGTCGCAAATGAAAGTATTTCGATATTTAAATCAGGGTGAACCGTGGCAAATGGGAACCCACTTGGGTGTTTCTGAAAAAGAAGCTCGTTTAAAAACAAAAGAACTAGAGAATATCTGTTTGTATTGTGACTCCTTCTTCGATGAGTATATGCAAGACTTCAACTCCAGTACCTTTCGGGAACTGCCGGTGGTGCCAAAATAAAAAAGTGGACCCCTCTCTCAAGCGTCCACCATATACCAGTCTTGTTGTTTTTAAGTATAGGACGCCGTACAAAAGAAAGTATGGAATCTATCACAATTCGATGCTTTGAATTGGCAAGTGGGGTAGATGTCTCCGGAAGCTCCCGAATTGTCACACTGCCTATATGCTTGACTTTCTGTCTCCCCTTTATTGGTTTTTGGGATGGAAAAACAGATGCAAACAAAACATCCAAATTCATGTAAACATTTAGCGTCTTAAACTTAGCCTGAGCTAGTATAGAAGTATACCCAACAGAATTATTTAAGACTTCATCATACTTACATTCTAGTGAATCAATGCCACACTCACTATTTTTACGAAGCAAATCCTGTTCAGTTTCTTCATTTTCAGAAGAACGTTGGAACGGTTCAATATCATAGGAAGCGTAATGATTAGCAACGTAAGTGGCGGCCTTAAATTTAGCTACATATTGCTGAGTCTGGCTCGGCAGGTATGGCCTTAAATCAATAAACCGATTCGAATTCGCTTTTCTAATGGCCTGCCTCAACCTCCCTGGACCACAATTGTACGCTGCCAACACAAGCTCCCAATCACAAAATTGACGGTGTAAATCACTTAGAAATTCAGCTGCCGCTGCGGAAGACCGATGGATATCATCTCGTTCATCTAAAGTATCGTTTACGGTAAGTCCATAAAATCTTGCCGTTTGAGCCATGAACTGCCAAGGTCCCGAAGCTCCAGCATAGGAATGGGCCTCTAAGCGTAGCCCTGATTCTATCATTGGAATATATTTCAGACCTAGTGGCAGACCTTTTTCACTCAAATGGCGAGAAAAAACAGGAAAAAGCGTTATACCTCTTCCTAATATTTTGGCCGTTTCAATACGTCCTGGACCGGTATATTCCTTGACATATTTTTTCACCGTTTCGTTGAACTGATAACCCTTTTCCCATTCTTGTACATTGACAATATCCTCTTTCGCATTGATTCCCAATGCGGATACTTTAGCACTAAGGTTTACCTGTAAAAAAAGTAAACTGCCTAAAAGGACATAAAAAAAGGACTGGCTTTGATTATTCATGGCTTTAGGGATTTCCTTAAAAAGATGGTTTTGATGTAATGGTAATTTTATTACACCAAAACCAGCGTTAACAATGGTTTTATTTCGTTAACCTAATAGTTACTACTGGGGAAAGCATTTGTCAACTTCTTTGGGAAAATGGAATACTAGAATATTCACTTCACTACTTTTAAGTAAATAGTGCAATGAAAATATTAGATGTGTAGATAGCCAAAAACATTACTAAGATACTGAAAACAGAGCTTGATGTTTCAGTTTTCTACGAAAATATTTACACCAAATGACTGGCAAACGGCATAAATACCCCTGTAAATGGTAGTAAACACCCAGAAAATGTGCCTAAATCCATCTGGTGGAATAACCAGATAATTTTAGAAAATCAAAAGCCATAATTCGGGAAATCCTGCACAATAGCGATGCATACAAACCGGTAACCCATCACTTAATAGCTTACCAAAACCAACAGAACTCCTCCAGGAAAAACGAAGAAATAAGGATTTAAGACCGATAGGTGAATAAACGAGTAGCTATTGCTTTTATATGGACTACCGTCCCATATGTACGAGCAAGACAGAAATATCAGAGGGTGAAACCCCGCTGATCCTGCTCGCTTGCCCAATCGTTCGGGGTCGAAGCTGCGAAAGTTTTTCCCTTGCTTCCGAAGACAAACTTTTCAACTCAGCATATTGAATTGAATCGCCCAACTTAACCTCCTCCAAACGGTTCATTTTATTCACCATTTCTTGTTCCTTACGAATATACCCTTCATACTTCATTTCAATTTCCGCTGTCTGGATAGATTCTGCCGTGTAACCATTTAAAAAAGCATCAAGCATGGGCAATTCAGCCTGTAAATCCACCATATTTACATGAGGCCTTAACAAAACTCCTTTAAGTTTTACCTGCTGCTTGAGCGGGGCACTTCCAATACGCCCCAAAAATCCATTGATTTGATCAGGAGTAACGCTGGTCTTATTCAGAAACTTTTCAATATCAATACGCGCACACTTTTTAGTTTCTACCACTTCCATACGCTTATCCATACCTTGCATTCCCAGATTCACCGCGAGAGGAGTAAGGCGTATATCTGCATTATCCTGACGGAGTAATATGCGATACTCTGCTCTTGAGGTAAACATTCTGTAGGGTTCCTTGGTGCCTTTATTTACCAAATCATCAATGAGAACACCAATGTACCCTTCGGAACGTTTTAGAACAAAAGGGTCCATTTCGTGAATAGCTAAATGGGCATTAACTCCTGCCATTAAGCCCTGACAAGCAGCTTCCTCATACCCTGTTGTACCGTTAATTTGCCCCGCAAAAAATAGGTTCTTCACCAAATGAGTCTCAAGGTTAATCCCCAGTTGAGTCGGTTGAAAGAAGTCATACTCAATTGCATATCCTGGTCGGAACATTTTGGCATCCTCAAATCCTGGAATGCATTGTAAAGCCTTATACTGAACATCTTCCGGCAGCGAACTCGAGAAACCATTCACATAAATTTCACAAGTATCCCAACCCTCAGGCTCAACAAACAATTGGTGGCGATCTTTATCGGCAAAACGATCAATTTTATCTTCAATAGAAGGACAATAACGGGGGCCTTTAGCCTGAATACGCCCGGTAAACATTGGCGAACGATCAAATCCTGACCGGAGTATCTCATGTACTTTAGTATTGGTATATGTTACATGACATGCCATTTGCTTACTAGGAAGCTCCGTTGGTGTGTAACTGAATCGACTCGGAATTTCGTCACCCGGTTGAATCTCCATCCGGTCATAATTAAGCGTCCGACCATCTACACGTGGCGGGGTGCCTGTTTTCATTCGACCTGATTCAAACCCCAGTTGCACAAGTTGCTCCGTAACCCCTGTTGCTTCACGCTCTCCGGCTCGTCCCCCTCCAAATTGCTTTTCTCCAATATGAATTAAACCGTTAAGAAAAGTGCCACTCGTTAAAATTACAGCCTCACTCTCTATTTGCATACCCATACCTGTATACACGCCCTTCACTCGACCGTCCTTCACAACAACCCCTGTTACCATTTCCTGCCAGAAATCAATATTGGGATGGGCCTCCAACATCAAACGCCATTTCTGCGCAAATAACCAACGATCTGACTGAGCCCTCGGACTCCACATGGCCGGCCCTTTCGAAAGGTTTAGCATCCTAAACTGAATCATCGTCTCGTCGGTTACTATACCTGAATACCCTCCTAATGCATCTACTTCTCGGACAATCTGACCTTTTGCAACACCCCCCATAGCAGGGTTACAAGACATCTGACCAATCGTATTCATATTCATAGTCACCAAAAGAACTTTGGAACCCATGTTAGCAGCTCCAACTGCTGCCTCACTTCCGGCATGTCCGGCACCCACAACAATCACATCATATTTTGGAAACATATCCCAATGCTATTCTATACTGATAATCAATCTAATAAAAGCGGTGCAAAAATAGGCATTCCAAAACTTTAATGCCAGATTGCATTACATAATAACAACACCAACATCAGTTTAATCGTTACCACAACTGAAATAATCGTTAATCGCCCTTAATCCTGACCTAATGTAAACCCAGCAATCGATTTGACGGATATTTAGCTCCCCAATAGTAAAAGCATAAGATCATCCTATAGAAAGGTAAAAACAGAGGTGTTAAAATGATCCAGATGGTAATCCTATAGCTGATTAACCACAAAAAGAAAGGAAAGAATCACAAATTGACTTGCAACCTAACGTAGAATTTAAAAAATTGCCTCCAGTAAAGCTCAACCAACTTGCAGTATCGTTACCTGTACCCAAAGATTAATGCTTATTTATAGCCTCGAACGCAACTACATAATATACCAAACAGGCCAGCGGCCTATTTCATAAATAATCTGTACTCTTTTCCCATGCGCAAACTTCTCGAAACCGACCAGAAAGCCCTCGAAATTAATCTCGACCCTGCTATTTATGGTACTTTCGCCGAAATTGGAGCTGGACAAGAGGTCGCTAGGTACTTCTTTCAGGTTGGCGCAGCAGCAGGAACTATTGCCAAAACCATGTCAGCCTACGACAAAGTCTATTCAGACCAAATTTATGGTCCCGAACCAAGTGGGCGGTACGTTTGTGAACCTCGATTATATCGCATGCTGGATCATGAGTATAGCCTCATGGATGACCGCCTGCAACAGGAACGTCCCGACACCATGTTCTTTGTCTTCGCCGATACCGTTTCCGCAATCAACTATCAACGCACCATCAAAGGTAATGGATGGTTAGGTATACGTTTCCAGATGACCCCAAATGGTCAACCTAATGATTTAGTCATTCACGTGCGTATGCTGGATGCAAGTAACCAACTACAACAACAAGCCATCGGCATCCTAGGTGTTAATCTGATTTATGCTTGCTTTCGGTATGGTCATGAACCCGAAACTATGATTGAATCCCTGATTGATAACCTAAGGGGACGCGTAAAAGTGGATATGGTACGGCTTACAGGCCCCGACTTCGAACATGTAGATAACCGATTGTTGAGCCTATACCTAGTAAAACATGGTCTATCCGATGTAGCTATGTTCGGTCCTGATCGAAAGAACGTTCATGGATCCGAATTTCTATATAAAAAAGACGTCATGATTGTACGAGGTAGTTTCCGCCCACCTACTTTGGTAAATATGGACATGATGGAGTCAGGCTTTCAACAACTTCGAACCGAGCCTGATCGCTCACCTAAGAAAAGCTTTTTGATGACAGAAATTACACTCCGTAATTTACAGTCAGAAGGTGAACTGGATGAAAAAGACTTCCTCGACCGAGCAGAATTACTGAATTCACTAGGACAAACGGTAATGGTTACAAGCTCCGACCAACAACACAAACTCGTAGAATATCTCCTTGATTTTAAAGTGCAAAGGGTAGGGCTGGTTATGGGCGTACAGACACTACTCGAGCTAATCAATAATAAATATGCTCAGAATATGGATGGGCGGCTATTAGCGGCTTTCGGCGAATTCTTTATCCACAATGTAAAAATATACACCTATCCCGCATTACAAGAAGGAAGCGAAGAACTAATGACAACCCAAAATCTGCCTCTACCCGAAGGAGTAAAATTTTTGTATCAACATCTGTTGGAAAGCAAGCAAATAGTAGATATTACAGGATTTAATCCTAATATTTTACATATATTTTCCAAAGAAGTATTACGGCAAATTCGTGCTGGTCGAGCCGAATGGGAGAATATGGTTCCCCCTAAAGTTGCTCGTATCATCAAAGAAAAATTCTTGTTTGGTTACCCCGTAGAGCAAATGGAATTCGGATACTAAAAGACATTGCTTTTCAATAGCCTCACTTCTCCCTCTAGCTACGCACGTGTAGGTTTCATTGGTTAGTAATGTATTGCAATACAACCATAAAAAATCACACATCTATAACCGCAAAGAAAGCTTTAGAAATACTACGGTTAAAATCAATCCCTTACAACATTTATTCGTCCGCACTCTTGCACAATCCATAATCTTTTAGGGTACAGAGTAATATAGAGTGATAAATTTTGTCTTATTTCGTTACTAACGTTTACGTAAGATCAATTCCCCAAATTAATAACAAAACTATGCAAAAGGTACTCACCCTCTTTTTATCCCTATGGGTCACTATCAGTATTATGGCTCAAGATAGCCCTCAGTGGATCCGTCATGCGTCAATATCTCCTGATGGAAGTCAGATTGTATTTACGTATAAAGGTGACTTATATACTGTTGCTTCCAATGGTGGAGAAGCCCATCAGATTACTTTCCATGGAGCTCACGATTACATGGCTACTTGGAGTCCTGATGGCTCTAAAATTGCCTTTTCATCCAATCGCTATGGTAATTTCGATGTTTTTGTGATGTCTGTAAAAGGTGGAAATGCCACACGCCTCACGTTCCACTCTGCCAATGAAGTACCTTATGCCTTCTCCCCAGATGGAGAGCAGGTTATGTTTGGTGCTGCTCGTATGGACCTAGCTGAACATCGCCAATACCCAAGGTCTTATTTACCTGAATTATATCAGGTCCCCACATCAGGTGGACGGGTCGATCAGGTATTCACCATTCCTGCCGAATATGTAGCATTATCAGCCGATGGCCAAACTATGCTGTATCATGATAAAAAGGGAGGTGAAAATGAATGGCGAAAACACCATACCTCTTCTGTTGCTCGTGACATATGGATGTATACCACATCCGATAATAAGCACCGGATGCTTACCTCATTCGAAGGCGAAGACCGCCAGCCCATCTTTAGTGCTGACGAACAAAGCTTTTATTACTTAAGTGAAGCAGCAGGCTCTTTTAATGTATTTAAAAAAGATATCACCCCAAATAGTGAACCTGTTCAATTAACATCATTTGAACTCCATCCAGTACGTTTTCTGAGCCGAGGAGAAAATAAGTTATGTTTTACTTGGGATGGTGAGCTTTACACTATGATTGAAGGGCAACAACCCCAAAAGGTAGCTGTAACTATTCGAACACAATCCATTAAAAATAACGATGATATCATAAGTATTAATGGCGGTGTACGCGAAATGGCTATCGCTCCTAATGGTAAAGAAATTGCCTTTATTGCCCGCGGTGAAGTATTCGTAACCAGTGCAGATGGTTCAATGACTAAGCGTATCACCAACACGCCCGAACAGGAACGGTTTGTACAGTTTTCCCCTGATGGTGAAAAAATAGTTTATGCCAGTGAGCGCAATGGAAAATGGAGCATCTTCCAAACCAGTAAACAACGTAATGAAGAACCATTCTTTTTTGCGTCCACGCTACTTAACGAAACAGTACTAATAGCTAATGAAGTCGACAACTACCTACCTGAGTTTTCCCCTGACGGAAAAAAAATAGCCTATATCAAAGATCGCCGTAATTTGATGGTACGCGATATAGAATCTGGTGACGAAATAACTCTTCTCAATGCAGATGACTTATACCATATGCGTGATGGTGATAAGTATTTTAAGTGGAGTCCTGATAGTAAATGGCTGCTCATCGACTGGGGTGTTAGCCTGAGTAATGATGATGTGTTACTGATGGCTGCTGACGGATCACAACGGGTCAATTTAACACAAAGTGGTTATTCAGATTCTGCCCCAATATGGGTTAATAAAGGAAAACAAATGCTCTGGCTAAGTAACCGAAATGGTTTGAAGAGCTATGCTACAAGTGGTCAGACACAGCGTGACGTATACAGTATGTTTTTCCCTCAGGAAGCCTGGGATAAATTCAATATGAGTAAGGAAGACTTCGACCTCATGAAAGAAATCGAAAAGGCTAATAAAACAAAAGATAAAAAAGACGATAAAGAGAGTGAAAAAGCAGAAAAGAAAGACTCTATCTTACATTTTGATTGGAATAATCTGGATGAAAGGGTAGCTCGTCTAACTATTCATTCTTCCAGTCTTGGGGGAGCTGTTCTATCAAAAGACAATGAAAAGCTGTATTACCTAGCTCGTTTCGAAAAAGGTATGAACCTCTGGGTTACAAATCTCCGTACTAAAGAAACCAAACAAGCTATCAAACTCAATACCGGTTTTGGATCCTTAATGTGGGATAAAGACATGAAAAATCTTTATCTATTAAGTGGCGGACGTATCGCAAAAGTTGACCCTGATAAAGGGCAACGCAAGAGTATTAGCATTAAAGGGGAAATGACTTATGATGCTATTGCTGAAAGGGACTACCTGTTCAACCATGTATGGAATCGAACTAAGAATGTATTCTACCATTCCAACTTCCATGGTGTCGACTGGAACCAGATGCAAGTCGAATACAAAAAATACTTACCCCATGTGGGTAACTCTTATGAGTTTGCTGAGCTATTGTCGGAAATGCTTGGGGAACTTAACGTTTCACATGCAGGTGCACGATATAGAAGTACCATGGCAAATGCAGATGCTACTGCAGCCCTAGGGGTATTTGTAGATTATGATTTTGAAGGTACAGGAATTCGGATAACAGAAATCATAGAAGGTGGTCCTTTGGATAAAGCAAATCTGGATGTAACAGCAGGTATGATCATTGAAGAAATTGATGGCCAATCGTTATCACCAGATCACGATTACAGTAAGTTCTTGAATCGTAAAGCTGGCCAATTTACGTTACTAACAATCCTTAACCCAGAGCATGGTAAACGCCAGCAAATTCGCGTTAAACCCATTACTCTAAATCAAGAGTCACGGCTATTATACGACCGTTGGGTAGAAAAGAACCGAGAAGAAGTAGAAAAAGCATCCGACAATCAGCTAGGCTATGTGCATATACCTGGGATGAGTGATGGCCCTTATCGCAGTATCTATGAGGATATGATGGGTAAATATTTTTCCAAAAAAGGTGTGGTCGTTGATACCCGTTTTAATGGAGGTGGTGATTTAGTTGCTGACCTGGCTATGTTTTTCACTGGTGAACCGTTCCTCACCTATGCCACCGAAGCCAAAGTAGTGGGCGGAGAACCTACCAGTAGATGGACTAAGCCTACCTTAGCTATGTTCAACGAAGCCAATTATTCGGATGGTCATTGTTTTGCTTGTGGATACACCGATTTAAAAATTGGAAAAACAGTAGGCATGCCCACGCCTGGTACATGCAGCTTTGCCGGTTGGGAAGGGCTACCTGATGGTACCCGCTGGGGCGTAGTCCCAGTAAGTGCTAAAGATAAGGCAGGCAACTGGTTGGAAAACAACCAAACTGACCCAATCTTCGAAGTCAAAAATATGCCTGGCATCATTGATCAAGGGCGAGATCAGCAATTGGAAAAAGCTATTGAAGAACTGCTAAAGGATGTGAAATAATCATCTATCCTCTGCGTAGAAACGGCTTACAGTAATGATATACTGTAAGCCGTTTTTTATTTTTTTGGCATGGGTACTGGTCACCCCAATTGACTTAACCGACCCAGACAAATATAATTACCGAGAGACCTCAACTACAAGAACAATTTCTCCTTTTACAACGCCAGGTCCACCTTCTCCATAATATTCTATTAGCTCTGCTATTGTGCCGCGCTTTATTTCCTCGTGCATTTTGGTAAGTTCTCGACATACACAAGCTTTTCTGTCAAGTCCACAATGCTCTGACAATTGCATCAAGCATTTCACAAGTCGATGCGGTGATTCAAAAAGGGCGAAAGTATGCGGTAAACCAGCCAGATATAAAAGCCTAGTCTGACGCCCTTTCTTATGAGGAAGAAAACCTTCAAAATGAAACCGATCACAAGGCAAACCAGAAGCCACCAGAGCAAGAACAAATGAAGTTGCACCTGGTAAAACCTGAATCTTAACATTCGCTTCCACACAAGCTCGAAACAGAAGATAACCAGGATCAGAAATACCCGGCATACCCGCATCCGATATCAAAGCCATCGACTGTCCACCTTTAAGTGCATCTACCAGAAAAGGAACAGTCTTATGTTCATTATGAGCATGATGGGCTTTTAGGTTAGTTTCAATACCAAAATGTTGAAGTAATTTACGACTTGTTCTAGTATCCTCAGCCAAGATAACGGTGACCTCCTTCAGCACATCTAAAGCACGAAGGGTGATATCCTGAAGATTACCAATTGGTGTGGGGACAATGTATAGCAAATCAAAAGTTTAAATCGACCTTATTCCGCTGCCTTAAGCTCAAAGGAATACGACTCCATAATCAGATTGGCTAATAACTTTTTGCACGCCGTATCAACTTTTTCGTGAGCACCATCTTCTGAATCAGCTGTTAGTTCCATCAGAATCCGCCTTCCGATTCGTACATCTTCGACACCTTCAATGTTGAGGTGTTTCATATTGTTAGCTACTGTTTTACCCTGTGGGTCAAGTAACTCTTTGTGGGGCATGATATCAATTTCAGCTATGAATTTCATGAGGAATATTTTGTGTTAAACCCATTCAGAATAATCGACAGAACAACATAAATCAGTACAAGAGGCGCAATAGCCAAATCTTGTATAATTAGTAGACCCGTGATTATAATAGCTGCAAAGATATACTTTATCTCATTGCCACCCCATCCTGGGCCCTTGAATTTAAAGCTAAACATGGGTATTCCACTTACCATTAACCAGGATAATATGCCAATCAGGACATAAATAAATATTTGGCCTTGCAAAAAGCCAGCAAGCCCAAAAGCATTTGTATCTATCCAAATGATATAGCCAATAACAAATAAAGTACAAGCAGGTGTTGGTAAGCCAATAAATGAACTGGATTGCCGATCATCTATATTAAACGTAGCTAGCCTAAAAGCTGCAAATGCAGTTAAAATAAACGCGGGCATAGCCATCCACTCCAGCGTGCCCGTATCACTCAATAATCGATAAAAAATAACTCCAGGTACAAAGCCAAAAGAAATGATATCTGCTAATGAATCAAGTTGTTTACCTAGCGGAGATGTAACCTCTAATACCCGGGCAACTGCACCATCCAAAAAATCAGCTACAGCTGCACTCAACACCAAAAATATACCCAATTGGTTTTGGTTAAATATAAACGCTAAAACAGCGCCACAACCCAACCACAAATTCAAAAGCGTGATAACATGTGGAATGTAAGAACGAATCATTTCTCGATTTTTTGCCATATTACCCAACCCTTCCCCCATTTATATACTTCTATGAAGTAGATGGTTAATATTTGGTAACTAATAGACACTTAGCCTATTAAATAAACGTTAATCAAACAAGGGTACAATCTTTTTTCCAAAAAAATTGTCAATTACATACTACTTACTCTTCGTAATAGCCGAATAGTGAATTTATAGAGAAAACGATACTAAGGATGTATAAACATTTACTTCTTACTTTTTTCCTCTTTTTAAGTTTTACACACATTGCTCAAGCCCAATCCAGCAATGATGAGTGTTCCGGTGCAATTGATATTTCACAAGTAATCGACTTTTGTTCGGAAAAAGAAGCTTTCAACAATGCAGGTGCTTCTCTTTCGGACGTTGAACCACCAGGCTGTTTTCCCAGTGGAGAAGACTTTCGCGATGTGTGGTTTCGATTTACGGCTATTGCATCAGATGTAAATATACGGGTAATTGGAGCTACTTCCCTCAACGCAGGTGGGACCCTGAGAAGTCCGCAACTGGCCATTTATTCAGGATTGTGTTCTGACCTTACCGAGCTCCAATGTATTTCAGATAATGCTAATAACCATGTTGTCCAAACATTTGAAAATGAGTTGATAATTGGAGAAACCTATTACATTCGTGTTAGTGCACGTAGTTTGAATACCGGTACTTTCCAATTGTGTATTAATAATTTCAATGCTATTCCGAGTGCATCAAGTGATTGCTCAACCGGAGTTGTACTGTGCGACAAAAGTCCTTTTACGGTTGATTTTGTTAATAACTTTGGTGCTGTTCGGGACGACATTCCGGGCGTATTTTGTGCTGGCCAGTTCCCTGTAATCGAAGAGCAGTCAACCTGGTTTAAATGGACCTGCGAACAAGCTGGATCATTAACATTTAGCATCACTCCACTCAATCCAGACGACGATATTGACTGGGCCTTATACGAGCTGCCTAGCGGAATAAATGGCTGCAGTAACAAAGACTTGCTGCGGTTTAATATCTCCGGAGAGATCGTTGGCGCACCACTAAGTGATTGGCAAGCATGTACGGGTTCAACTGGTCTTCGCGAGGGGGACGACGATGAAGGTGAAGACTGTGGTTGTGACCCTACCGACGATAATTTTTCTAGGTCTGTTGATATGGTGGAAGGCCGAGTTTATGCCTTAGTCATCATTAATTATAGTATGTCTGGATTTGGATATAATTTGTCCTTTGGTGGTACTGGAACGTTTAAAGGGCCGGAAGCTAACTTTATAGTTGACCCTAGCATCGACGGGCTATGCGTTGGAGAGCCTATCCGATTTACGGATGCATCTAGCTTCGCTGGTGGCCTAACAGATTGGGCGTGGAACTTTGGCCCAACTGCACGAACAACCAATACCATAGGAGAAGGACCACACGAAATTATCTTTGACCGCCCAGGTACAAAATCAGTTCTACTACGTGTAACCAGTGTTGATGGATGTGTAGTCTCACGGGTAGGTACTATCGAAATAGAATGCTGCGAAAACCACTTTAGCGGATCAGGTTCAGTAACCAATCTACTATGTCCTGACCAACCTCTTGGTGCCATTGACTTTAGCATATCTAGTAATTATCCAGTCGAGAGCTATACATGGAGCAACGGTGATTCCACTCAAGATATATCAAGCCTGTTGAATGGCACCTACTCTGTACAGGTAATCGATGAAGCTACCTGCGATTCCACTTTTACATTCCTTATTGATGCACCTGATAGTTTTGCATTAAATGCTGATATTATTATGCCTACTTGTAATGGTGGAACAGATGGAGCTGTCACCCTTTTCGGTACAGGAGCGACACCTCCTTATCAATTCAGCTTTAACGGTGGTAACTTTGGAAATACAACCCAATTCAGTAATCTATCTGTAGGCGACTACACCATATCGGTTACGGATGCAAATAACTGTAATTTTGATACTATTTTGACCGTAAGTGAGCTGGAACTCCAACTCGATCCTTTTGTAGATGCTATTACACCACCCACATGTAATGGTTTTTCTAACGGAGCCATTCAAGTCATTATTTCAAATGGAGAAGGACCTTACCAATTTAACTTCAATGATGGCAGAGGTTTCCAAAACGATAATTCATTGTTGAATATCTCATCCGGAACGTTTGAAGTAAATGTTTTAGACCAGAATCTTTGCGAAGGAAGTTTTATGTTTAGCGTAGAAGATTTTGCCACCATCGGAGCTGATATCGCTCAGGATAATGTAAGCTGTTTCGGGTTGATAGATGGTTCCTTATTAGTTGCTGCCACTGGTGGAACAGGTGTTTATACATACAGTTGGACAGATGGCAGCAATAACCCCGATCGACTGGACCTTCCTGCCGGTACTTACACCTTACAAATCTCTGATGACAATAATTGTACGTTCGATACGATCTTACAAATCACGCAACCCCCTGAGATACTTATTCAGGATATCGATATTTCTGATGCCATATGTTTTGGAGACTCAAATGCGCAGGTCCAGCTTTTAGGCGAAGGAGGCTCTCCGCCGTATCAATATGCAATCAACAACGGTAGCCTTCAGAACGACAATTTATTTCTAGGTCTGCGGGCTGGTTCCTATGTAGTTCGAATTGAAGACGTAGAAGGTTGTTCCATCACCGACACCATTACAGTAAACCAACCCGATCAGTTAATGGTGGATGCTGGAAATGATCAAATTATACGATTAGGAGAAGAAGCTGACCTAAGAGCTATTGCAAGTCTTCTTCCGGTAACATACAACTGGACACCACTCGAAATCCTGAGTTGCTCGGATTGCTCAAGTCCAATTGCCTTTCCATTAGAAACAACCATTTTCCAAATTACCATTGAAGACCTCACCGGTTGTATTGCTATAGATGAGGTCAAAGTGAGTGTGGCTAAGTTCCGCGACTTATACGCTCCTAATGTTTTCTCTCCTAACGGGGATGGTGATAATGACTTTTTTACACTTTATGGAGGTCCATCTGTCGAGCGCATAGAAAAACTACAAATTTTTGATCGATGGGGTAATTTAATTTACTTGGGCAATGATTTACCGCCAGGTAGTGAGGGGGAAGTATTAGGTTGGGATGGAACCCACAAAGGGCAAGAGTTATCGCCTGCAGTATTTACCTATGTTGCAAATGTTCGTTTTATTGACCAAGATGTTGTTTTATTCAAAGGGGACGTTACCCTGATGCGGTAAAATACTACCTTTACGTCTATGCGAATCATTCATTTTTTTAGTTTGGCAATATGCATCTTCATTATTGGTTGCCATAATGATGAAGCAAATTTTGATTTATCCATTGATGATATCAATCTAGATGCGGAAAGGGCAACTTCTGTGAATATCACATATAGTGATTCTGCTCAAATTCAGGTTCAAATCAAAGGACCGGTTATGATCAACCACCTCTCTAATAACGAGCAATGGCAAGAATTTCCAGATGGTATTCATGTTGATTTTTACGCACCTGATGGTCGAATAACGAGTATACTTACCGCTAAGGCTGCTACGAGATACAATAGTAAAGGAATGGTTGTTCTGCAAGATAGTGTCGTCTGGAAATCCGAGGACCAACGCATACTGGAAACTTCCGAATTGATCTGGGACGAAAACGAACAGAAAGTTTATAATAATAAGTTTCTTGTTATAACATCGCCGCAGGATACTGTATTCGGAAAAGGGTTTACAGCCAATCAAAATTTCACCGATATTGTAATAATTGGAACTGATGGACGCTTGCGAGTGGAATCAATGGAATGATGAATTTTCTGTTCAATGCTGATCACTTTTATTATCATATTTCTCTTTTTATCTGCGCTCTTTTCGGGTTCCGAAATTGCCTACGTTTCTGCGAATAAGCTAAAAATTGAATTACTCAAGAAAAGAGGGGGACGACGAGGAGATATCCTTGCTTATTTTTACGATCGACCTGCCGAGTTTTTGGGTACGATGCTCGTTGGTAATAATATCGCTTTAGTTGCCTTTACTGCGCTGACGGGACAATTGCTTACACCCTTTACGAGTTCCTTCATCGAGGCTCCTTTTTTACTTTTCCTAGCTAATACCATAATTATCACGGCCATTGTTCTGCTTTTTGGGGAGTTTCTTCCTAAGACCATTTTCAGGCTATTTTCAGATAATATTTTATATTTCCTAGCCCTACCACTTCGGTTCCTGCAGGCGGTTTTGGTTGCACCCGCCTGGATTATGACTCGGCTTTCAAACCTATTGTTACAACGATTTTTTAAAATTCCATTAGAACAAACAGAGCAGGTATTCACTCGCCTTGACTTAGAAAACTTTGTCCGGAATAGTAATTCGGGTGAGGAAGATGATGATATAGATAAAGAACTATTTGGCAAAGCACTTAACCTCAAAGAAATTCGGGTTAGAGAGTGTATGATACCCAGACCTGAAATTGAATATATCGATGTGAACGAAACGGTAGATGCTCTAATACAGATTATCGATGAAACTAAACTATCAAGGATTATAGTTACAGAAGATGATATTGATAATGTCCTTGGCTATGTGCATCACCAGCAGCTACTGCATAACCCAATAACGATTAGAAGCTTAATCATTGATATCCCGTTTGTTCCTGAAGTCATGCGCATCACAGACTTAATGAATCAATTTATTAAGGATCGTACTTATATGGCCTGTGTAGTTGATGAGTTTGGGGGTGTTTCTGGTATTGTAACCTTGGAGGATATCTTAGAAGAATTGTTCGGTGAAATCGAAGATGAGCATGATCAGGAAGAGCATATCGAAACCAAAATCAGCGACAACGAATTTCTTTTTTCTGGAAGGCTGGAAATTGATTATCTCAACGAAAAATACCCAAACCTAGCCTTCCCACAAGGCGACTATCATACCCTTTCTGGATACCTGGTCATGACCTGTGAACGTATTCCTGAAAAAGCATCTGAGATCATCCTTCCACCCCATCGCTTTATACTTGAAATGGTAAGTGATACCAAAATTGAACTGATAAGGGTTTTGATACAGAAAGAAGCAGAGCCCAACTAACTCACCAAATGATCCAGAATATCATCCTCCGTATTACCTTGCAGTTCTGTAACCTCAGCAAAAGAAACATACACGGCTACCATCGCAACCGGATAGGCAACTAAAATCCCTATAAACAGTAAAAATAATCCCAACATCATTATTAAGCCTAAAACAATTATAAAGCTCATATAAGTCCACCATCTTTTGTGAATGATTCTTCGGCTCGCTTCCATCGCTTCCCAAAAGCCCATTTTATAAAACACAACAAATAAAGGGGCATAGATCCAACTAACACTTAGGTAAATAAAAGGAATCAAGAGACAACCTGCTACCGGCAATAGAAAGGCAGGAACTAAATTATCCAAATTCAAATCCGTAGTTAAAAAGGCGCCTAAGCCAAAACTAATTATGAGAGGAACAAAAATTACTACAGCCGCTAATACTTGGATAAGGTAGATAAAACTGAGATTACCAAAGTATTCAAATCCTCGAAAAAATGTACTTAATTCAAGATTGTGGCCCTTCATGAGGTCATGACCCGCCAAATAGAAGCCTACTAACAGCGGATAAGTGATTAGAACCGAAGCTATAGTTCCAAGGACAGGAATAAATTGTGCAGAAAACGAAATCAAGAAACTCAAGATCGTATATGCTATAAATAAACCTGGAGTCATTTGAATTAGACAAAACGCTTTTCCAATAAATCCACGGATGGAGAATGCATATCCCTGATCGACTAACTCCTCAATCTTTTTTGTACTAAAGCCAGACATGTCCATAATTGTTGGTGATACCTTAAATTACGTAAATCGAAGAGAGTCTTACGCTTTTATGAAACGTTTTTTAGTACCTAATCTCACCGGTGACGTTCCAGATCATGCCATCTTTTCAGTGAAATTACTTGCCAGCTCCTCAAAACCTCTCTAACGTGACGTGCTCTTCTTGCGCCAAATGCAATTATAACTTCACCTTCTTCATTCATAGCATGAGGTGTTGAAAAATATTCTGAACGATTACTTATATCCATAGACTTACTAGCGTTGGACCAAATTTCAATACCTACTTTAGCTTCATCGGCTAGCTTTTCTAATATTTGTAAATCATGTTCTGTAGCGTTTTCCAACACACAGGACCAAGTCTGAAAGTGGGATCTCTTAAGCAGATCGAGCTCTTGAAAGATAGGCCATTTTTTATTGCCCGTAATTGTAGTTCCTATCCTGTTCTTATCGATTAAAATAATATCGCGATAGCTCCGATCGCTCTTAGGATGAGGAATGCTAATCAACATGGCCCGAGCAGGATCAATCTTTAATGCACCTACTACTTCGAACATTCCATTATGCGTCAATTGAACAGCTATTTGAACTGGCTTTTGCCTAGGAGTAGAGGATATTCCAAATTTATTCCAGACCGTTCTTGCTAATCGAAAGCGTCCAGTAGCAGAGGCTCCAATACCTAGGTCCCACCAATTTTCCTTCCGCTTCGGATCGAGAGAAACAACCTTCTTATGGTAATAAACAACTGCCTTCCACTCTTTTCGTCGTTTGTACAATTGCCCCAAAGCAGCATACGGTGAGATCCAAGAAGGTGCCAGACGAATAGCCCTTTTATAAAGCTTTATCGCATTATAATCATCCCCTTGCTCGACATATACATCAGCTTTCAGCAAGAGCGCCCGACATTCTTCAGGTACAGATTCCATGCATTCACTATGATTAAAAGGGCCATGCAGGTGTTTTTTGTATATTTTACGAATCCGAAGTTAATCAGATATTACCAGAACGAATTTATCAAAGGATAATTATCCACTATTATCAACACAGAATTCATGTGGAACATTTGGATCGATACCGGAGGTACATTTACCGACTGTTTTGCCAAGCCACCCCAAGGCACCATGCAAAGATTGAAGGTGCTCAGTAGTGGGCATTTACGCGGAACCATTACTTATCAGCCGGCACCTAACAAGGTTACCATTAAGCATAACTGGCCCGTTTCAAAAGATATATTCTCCGGATATTCATTTGCAATTGAAGGGCACGCCTATGCAATAAATATAAAAAGTTATAGCCATCAGAATCAGACTTTTACATTAGATAGAGATATACCTAAAGGCGTCACTGGCTCTGACTTCAGTATTACTGCAGCCGAAGAAGCTCCTATACTAGCCGCTCGTCTTGCGACCCAAACACCCCTAAGTCAAAAATTACCAACCATAACCATGCGGCTGGGGTCTACCCGGGGTACGAATGCTTTATTGGAAAGAAAGGGTGCTAAAACCTTATTACTTATTACAGAAGGCTTTAAAGACTTAATGTATATAGGTACACAGCAACGGCCTAATCTGTTTGAAATCGATATTCCTGAACCAAATGTGCTGTATGATGATGTTTTGGAAGTACCCGAAAGACTAGACGCCTCTGGTAATGTTATCATTCCTCTTACCAGTCTTTTTCTGGAAAACTGCATACAATACGTTAAGCAAAAAGGCTATGAATCCGTAGCTATAGTACTACTCCATGCTTACCGAAACCCCATGCATGAACAAAGGATAGCTGAAGCGCTTGAACAGGCCGGAGTCAAATATATTTCAACGTCGCAAGCACTAAGTCCCACTATTAAACTACTTCCCAGAGCTAGGACTACTTTAGTCAATGCTTATCTAAAGCCGATCATCCACGAATACCTCGGTAGTATCGCCCAGACGATAGGCGCCGAAAATGGAACAGGTAAACTACTGGTTATGACCAGTTCGGGTGGTTTAGTACCACACGCAAACTTTCAGCCAAAAGACAGCTTATTGAGTGGGCCGGCTGGTGGAGTAGTTGGTGCTGCTACAATCGGACACCAAATCGGTCTACATAAATTATTAACCTTAGATATGGGGGGTACCAGTACAGACACAGCCCGCTATGATCAAATCTACGACTACCAATTTCATACAACCATCGATAATATTGAAATGAATAGTCCTGCTCTGGCTATTGAAACCGTCGCTGCCGGTGGAGGATCTATTTGCTGGTTTGATGGCCAAAAGCTTCAAGTAGGCCCACATTCAGCTGGAGCCCAGCCTGGCCCAGCAGCTTATGGAGCAGGAGGTCCTCTAACCATTACTGATGTCAACCTATTGCTCGGAAAAATGCAACCCGAAAGGATGAGTATTCCACTTCGGCCAGAGCGATCAAGAGAAGCTCTAGAAAGACTTCGCCAACAAGTCGAAAAGAAAACAGGTCACAATTACGAACCAAAAGAAATTTTGGAAGGACTCGAAGCAATAGCAAATGAAAAAATGGCCGAAGCCATCCGTAGAATATCTGTTGCCAAAGGCTTTAACCCTTCAGAATATGCCCTCTTGGCCTTCGGGGGAGCTGGTGGGTTGCATGCTGCTCAGGTAGCAGAGCTACTCCAGATAAAAACCTTGATACTTCCTTTTGATGGAGGTCTATTAAGTGCCTACGGTATCGGTCATGCCGAAATAGAGCGTCTGGTTGAAATTCAAGTTCTTCAGAACTTACATGATCCCAATTTAGACCTCGAATTGCTTTTGCAGAATGCATCAAAAACAGCTCAAAATAAATTATTAGATGAAGGATTCACCCACGCAGAAATATTCATTCGCCAGAAGCTTTTGTTCCTGCGTTTTGCTGGTCAGAACGCCACTTTAGAAATTGACTACACAGCTCCCTCCAATACTCCGGACACATTATTCAAAGAAGCCTATATTCAGCTTTTTGGATACTACCCGCCAAACCGAACAATAGAACTAGAAAGTGTTCGTGTCATTGCCTCTAGTAAATCTGAAATCACACAACCCAATACAAACCACCCTAAAAAGAATCACCTTGACCTACATGCTTCGGATAACCAATACCCAAATGTGTATTGGCCCGATTTAAGTGTAGGCAACTCATTTTCGGGTCCAGCCCTTATACTTAGTGATCACTCTAGTTTCTTTCTGCCTCGTGACTGGTCGGTTCTAACCTACCCCGAAAGGAACCTGATTGTACAAAAAGAAATACAATCTGATCGAAAAGAAATAGCGGAGAAAGAAGCTATTGAACTGGAACTTTTCACCAACCGCTTCATGAGTATTGCGGAGGATATGGGCGCACAACTGCAACGGACCGCCTTTTCTGTGAATGTAAAAGAGCGACTTGATTTTTCGTGTGCAATCCTGAACCCTAAAGCTGAGCTTTTGGTCAATGCTCCCCATATACCTGTTCATCTGGGGAGCTTGGGTATCTGTGCACGCCTCTGTTTGGAAGTACTTCCTTTACAACCTGGCGATGTTATTCTCACCAATCATCCAAAGTATGGTGGTTCTCACTTACCTGATGTAACTATACTCATGGGCACGTACACCGATCAAGGCGAGCTCATTGGTTACCTTATCAATCGAGCTCATCATGCTGAAATTGGAGGTAAACGCCCGGGGTCTATGCCTCCTGATGCCCGTACTCTGGCAGAAGAAGGGGTAGCCTTTTCTCCCGTATATCTGGTAAAAGATGGCTCCGTAAGATGGGCTGAAATTGAAGCTATACTAAAAAGTGGAGATTACCCTACCCGATCAATCGCCGAAAATATAGCTGACCTAAGAGCCGCTCTAGCTAGCCTTCGTTATGGGGCGGAAGCCCTAAAAAACTTGGTACAACTGCATAGCCTCGATAAAGTGCACAAGTACATGAAACGAGTACAGCAAACAGCCAGTACAACTTTAGAAGAGGGACTTAAAGCTTATTTAGGAAATGTATTTAGAGCAGAAGAATACCTTGATGATGGTCATCGATTAGCTGTTTGCATTGACTTTCGTCAAAAACCCTATATTTTTGACTTTTCAGGTACAGCAAAAGCTCATCCTTTTAACCTTAACGCCAATATATCCATCGTCTACAGTGCGGTACTTTATGTTTTACGTTTACTCTGTACCAAACCTGTCCCTTTGAATGAAGGCTTAATGGCGTCGATACGCATCCGCGTTCCACCTTCTTTATTACATCCTCAATTTGAGGATGACCCAAATGAATGTCCAGCGGTTGTAGGTGGCAATACGGAAGTAAGCCAGCGGTTGGTAGATACGCTGCTAAAGGCACTTTCTCTGGTAGCTTGTTCTCAAGGAACCATGAATAACTTGTTATTCGGAAATGAACATTTCGGCTACTATGAAACTATTGGAGGTGGTACAGGTGCCGGAGATGGTTTCAATGGCCGGTCCGGTGTTCATCAACATATGACAAATACCAGAATGACCGATCCGGAAGAACTTGAGCTGAAATACCCTGTAAGATTATGGGAATTTGGACTGCGTCTCAATTCTGGAGGCGATGGGCAGTGGAAAGGAGGGAACGGGATTATTCGCGAACTCGAGTTTCTGGAGCCCGTCGACTTTACCCTCATTAGCCAGCACAGAATTGTAGCACCCTATGGTATGAAAGGGGGAGAAAATGGAATGCCAGGACAGCAATGGCTACAAAAAAAGAATGGTACAATCGAACCAATAAAAGGAATAACAGACCAGTCATTATCCTCAGGTGATCGAATTCGCCTTGAAACCCCCGGAGGGGGTGGGTACGGGAAAAAAGAATCATAAAAACTAGGTTAACTCCCTGATTTTGAGTATACTTTTACACGTTTTAAACAACCAATGTGTATTAAAACTAACAATCAAAATAGAAGATAACACACTGAAAAAAAGCTACTTATCATGATTTTCCACAATTTTATATTGATTTAATGTGGAAAACTATACAAACGTCTGCTTATAAAGGCTCTCTGGTGTGGATAAGCGATACGATTAACCCAGATCAAGGATTTTTCGTTGGCTCATCAGAAGTAACCGCATGCTCTTGATCTTTACCAGCAAAATAGTTTTCGAGCTCCGTTAATGTTTCCGCTTCGGTAGTAATATCACGAATGACTTTACCATGTTCCAGAACAACGATACGTTTGCATACTTCCGTAATATGGGTTAGATCATGACTCGAAATCAGGACCGTCATATCACTAGGTAAATCCTTAATCAGTTGTTTCAATTGTATTTGTGAGCTTGGATCCAAATTAGCGAAAGGCTCATCGAGTACGAGAAGTTCCGGTTGTCCAATCAAGGCGGCAGCGATACCCACCTTCTTCTGGTTACCCTTAGATAAGTCTCGGATATATTTCTTTTTTTCCAAAATCTCACCATGGAAGAAATCCGAAAATTTACTTAAGCGTTCTTCCAGTTCTCCTGTATTAACAGCGTATAATTGGGCAACAAACTCAAAGTATTCCTGAGGTGTTAAAAAGCCAATTAGAAAACTCTCGTCCAGATAGGCACCCGTGTAAGGTTTCCAATGTTCAGAGCGTCCTACAGGTTTACCCTTCGATAAAACTTCACCGGAGCTAGGCTGAATCAGATCCATGATCAAACTAAACAAAGTGGTTTTACCTGCCCCGTTATTTCCTACCAGCCCAAAACTCTCTCCATCAGAAATGGATAAAGAAGGCACATCCAGTACAGAAACCCCTTTATACGATTTTGATAATTTTTGTATTGACAGCATATCTTTTTTTATTTCGATTTAAATCCAGCACTCATGATGTACTTACGTTTGTGAAACTGGTCTACTATCCGATCCATCAAGTAATTTTTTAGTACAATTCCAATAATCCCCAGAATAGCCAGCATAGCCAAGCCTACATATTTATTAAAAAAAATTCCAAAAGGTGCATAAATAACCATCGGAATAATTAAAAGTGGTACCAACATCACAAATTGATTCGCTCCCACACCTTCGTAGTTAAAAAAGGCCCCTTTAGTGAGTTCCACGCGCTTAACGTTATACGTAGCCGCATACATCAGCAGAAATGAGTTTATCCCTAAATTGAAAAGTGCACAAGCCACAAAAGCTAATGGCAGGTTAATATCGAGAAAACCATAAGCCAAAGAAAGAAGTGTGAATAAACCTGTGAAAAAAGCAAAGAGAAGATATTTAGCCTCAAAATATTCACGAATACTAAAATTACGAGTCAGCATGAAATCAAAAAACGTACTCTCCCAAGAAAACATAAACTGCCCATACTGAATCATGAGGAAACCCGAAATAAATATGCCTAAAAAGATTGCAGTTAGAAATGAAGATTGCAGTACTTCTGCAAATAACAATGGGTATGCAATGAAAATTAAGCCAACTATCATCATAGTACGTGGGCGTTTGTTGCGCCAAATGAGCTTGAGGTCTAAACGCATCAAGTCACCCAAATTACCAAATCTGTCTAACCATGTAAATTGATTTAAGCTGACCGCTTCCGACCGATTGCTGACAAAAGCGTCCACATAGGCATACTTTCGGAACCTTTGGTATATCATAATATACATTAAGGTAGCTACACCTCCCGGAATAATTAACCAAACTGGAGCAACCACCACCTTACCGAGTGCAAGCACGAAGGCATCAGAAAATCCTATTATATTTTCTATATCCAGATAAAAAATGCTTCCAATAACCACCAATAAGGCTAATATTAGTGCCGGCTTAATGCTAAACATTCTTTTCAACCAGAATACTAAATAGTGGTTAGCAATTACTATCCATACAAAAAACGTCAACCAAGCCAAGCCACCACCTAATCCAAATTCAGGTATCACCACCTTTATCATAATCGGAATACCAAGCAATAGTGGTAACAAATTGAAAAAGTTGGGTAATGATCGAATCAGAATAAAATGAAATACCTTTCTACGATCAATTGGCATGACCAGTAATGGCCGGATAGCCAATAAAGGAAAGGATTGTAGAAAAAATCTTAGGAGCAAATCTGACAGAAAGTAATAGCAGATTAATTCATTAATAGATACAAAGACCGATACAGAATCGCTAGCCGAGTCTCCACGAATAATTTCAGGAAGGAATATGGCAAGTGCTAGTACATTGACTAACATATACAGGGCAAAAAACGCCAAAATCAATGTGATAGCCAGATCTTTCCCTGAGAATGCTGATCTAATCCGCGATTTCCATTCATTGCGTAAAAGTGCTAGCATAGCTAATTGTATTGATTTGAGAAAATGAGAAGTATCCTTATCCAGTACTTTATGAAATTGATAATATCCTAGTCGTTCCCCACTTTTTGTCGATTGACATACACAAAAACTCGACGTCAACGCTACTTATGCAATGATAAGACACTTAGTGTGCCTCGCGCCAATTATGCCCAATTCCTGCTTCTACTAAGATGGGAACCGAAAGATTAGGCAAGGCATTTTTCATCAGATCCATGATCAAAGGCTTAACTTCTTCTAATTCGTTTTTGGGAACATCAAAAACCAATTCATCATGAACTTGAAGAATCATACGCGTGGCAAAACCTTTGTCAAGAAGCATATGATGTACATTGACCATAGCCATTTTAATCATGTCGGCTGCTGAACCCTGGATAGGTGTATTGATTGCCATACGCTCCGCATTACTTCTGGCCAGTGAGCTCTTTGAATTAATATCCCGCAAATGCCTGCGCCTGCCAATTAGCGTCTTTACAAAACCATATTTACGGGCATGCTCTATCATATCATCCATATACTTCTTCAACCCGCTATACTGCTTAAAGTACTGGTCGATCAATTCTTTCGCCTCAACCCGCTTGATATCCAATTGACGAGATAAATTAGTAGCTCCAGCTCCATAAATGATTGAGAAGTTGACCGTTTTTGCCCGGTAGCGTTGTTCACGCGTAACTTCTTCGTATGGTACTTCAAAAACCCGAGCAGCTGTAGCTCGGTGAATATCCTTACCTTCCTGAAAAGCTTCTACCATAGCCTGGTCCTTGCTTATTTCTGCAATCAACCGAAGTTCAATCTGAGAATAATCAGCTGCTAATAGTACATGTTCATCATCACGTGGAATGAAAGCTTCCCTAACTTTTGCACCTTCTTCAGAACGAATAGGTATATTCTGTAAATTAGGATTGTTGGAACTTAAACGGCCGGTGGCCGTTAAAGCCTGATTAAAAGAAGAATGAATGCGGCCTGTATGGGGATGTATCATTTTTGGTAAAGCCTCTACATAAGTAGATAGTAGTTTTGTCAGGCCTCTATAGTCTAAAATATCATTGACAATAGGAAACGCTGTGGATAGGTCAATGAGCTTATCCTCACTAGTCGAATACTGACCCGATTTTGTTTTACGTCCCTTGTAGGGTAAACCCATTTTATCAAATAAAACCTCACCTACCTGTTTTGGTGAACCAATATTAAAGGGTACACCTGCCGTTTCATGAATCTTCTTTTCAAGTAATGCGATTTTGTCTTTTAACAATACAGCATATTCTTGCAAATAACGGCTATCCAGATTAATACCCTCATGCTCCATAGCAACTAATACAGGAACCAGTGGTGCCTCGACCTTATTGTATAATTCGTGAAGAACCGGCTCTTCTTTCAACTTAGGCTCCAAAAATGTTTTTAGCTGAAAGGTAATATCAGCGTCCTCGGCAGCGTAATCCGTCACCAAAGCTGGTTCAATATCCCCCATATTCTTCTGGTTCTTACCTTTTTTACCGATAAGGTTTTCAATTGGAATGGGTTTATACTGCAAATAGGTCTCTGCCAGATAGTTCATATTATGTCGCAATTCCGGCTCCAACAGATAATGTACAATCATCGTGTCAAAGCAATATCCTGCAACCTGTATACCATATCTGAGCATTACTAATGCATCATATTTCAGGTTTTGGGCAATTTTAGTAATACCTGCATGCTCAAAAAAAGCACGAAACTCTTCAATGATAGTTTGGGCTTCGTCCTGATTAGCCGGAACAGGTACGTAGAAACCTTCATGCGCTTTCCAGGAAAAGGCGATACCCACTAATTTCGCTAGAGTCGCATCAATGTTCGTTGTTTCCGTATCAAAACACACCTCTTTTTGTACCAGCAATTTTTCTAGTAACGTTCTGCGCTTTTCAGGCGTATCTACCAGAACATAGTCATGCGGCGTGTTTTCTATTGTATTTTTTGCAATTGAATGTTGTTCAAGTTGGGGTGCCTTGGTCTCAAGTAGTGAATCTGTAAGGAACAAAGAACCTTGCTGACCTTCGCTATGTGATGATAATTCACCTCCGGTATCCCCGGCTCCCAGAATTGATTTGGCCAATGTTCTAAACTCAAGTTCAACAAAAAGGTCACTTAGCGCCTCCCTGTTCATAGGGTCTAACTGGAGTGATGTGGGTTCAAAAGCTATGGGAACATCAATATCAATAGTTGCCAATGTTTTTGATAAACGCGCTTGATCCGCATTATCTCTTACCTTCTCCTGCTGTTTTCCTTTAAGCTGATCAATATTATCCAATAATCCTTCAACAGTATCGAACCTGCTCAATAGCTTTGCGGCTGTCTTTGCACCAATGCCAGGAACACCCGGAATATTATCAACAGAATCCCCCTGCAAAGCTAGGATATCAATAACCTGTTCCGGCCGCTCAATAGCCCACTTTTCGCATACTTCTTTAGGGCCCTGAACCTCAACACCATTCCCCTGCCGGGATGGCTTATAAATGTAAATATGATCCGAAACAAGCTGACCAAAATCTTTATCTGGCGTGACCATATATGTTGTGTAGCCCGCTTGTTCTGCCTTTACGGCTAATGTACCAATTACATCATCTGCTTCGTATCCATCAACAGTAACAATAGGAATATTAAATCCCTCTACAATTTTCCGGATGTAAGGAAATGCAATAGCAATATCCTCCGGCTGCTCTTCCCGGTTAGCGTTGTATGGTGCATACATATCATGCCGAAACGTAGGCCCCGATGGATCAAAAGCCACTGCAATATGGGTAGGTTTTTCATTCTTCAGCAAGTCCCATAAAGTTCGAGTAAAACCCGTGATAGCCGAAGTATTAATGCCTTTCGAATTGATCAGGGGACGCGTAATAAAAGCAAAATGAGCCCGGTAAACTAAGGCATGTCCATCTAGTAGGAACAATTTTTTGTCGGAAGACATAATAAAAGCTTTTCAGTCAAAAAGCGCAGGGCAGCTCAATGATCAGGGTTAGTAGTAAAAGATATGATTCCTTAAAGTACAAAAGACAAGAATAAGGCTTCTCAAAAATACAAAGAAATGGTTAAGCACGACATGTCGACTCAGGAAATTACCCTAGCTGCTTAAGTTATATTTCAATAATAATTGTTGGGTTACGCTAACACGCTTTCCTAATCCGTTTACCCCGTTCGGCTGGTTGAAATCTGTAATTTGGACTCGGACGTCATCATCATAAAAAACATTGAGATTTAACCCAAATTGAAAATTTTTAATAATAGCAACGCCAATATCAGTTCCCCAGTTTATATCAACATTTTCAGGCTTAACCAGATAGTTGGAAAAAAGGAGAATATTACTGCTAATCGTTGCTTTATCATTCCAAAATTTATCGGTAAGTCCCAACCGTAGAGTTTGCCCCATCGCCTGGAAAATATTATCGAAATCCATATACAGACCCGTATCAGGGTCACGGTCACCACGCACCGGATTTCCATGAACACCCAGAGCTGCGATACCGTCATCGGCCACAAAAATGAACTTAGCACCCAGAGGAGAATAGTACACAGATATAATGTCACTAGGCTTAAAATCAATCCCGATAGAAATATTTAAAGTTGCAGGATTTAAAAAGCGGGATTGCTGTTGATTTTTTCCTGTTAGATCATCTAAAAAATTACCTGGAAACTCATCTGTCCCCATATAAGCAGGCAGCAGAACGGTAATGAGATCAAAGTTAGCCGCATAGAACCATTTCGATTCTTTGGATGTCCGATAACCAGACTTGATATTATATCTAAATTCATCATTAGTCTTTTGGAAAGGAATTTTTCGCGTTCTGTTTTGCGCAATAATGCCTGAACCCAACTTTTGAATACCAAACTGCCAAGAAATAAACTGATCGAGATCCAATCGTTTTTTCCGAAACTTAGCATAACCATTTGCGGCTATGCCAAACCCCAGACGGTTCTGGCCTGCACCTTGCTTTGGATTAATCTGTAGAAGCTGCACAAAATCAAAACCAAAGCCTGCACCGTAGTGCCAGCCGTTCGACAAGGTATCATTCTTAGTTTGACTAAATACATGCATTGGGTATAAGAAAGCCAACATAAGGCCAATCAGGATGGGTTGCTTCATTTTCGTTTTGTTTGGATACTGTTAAGTAAATAAACATAATTGGATTTTACCCATACATTCAAATCTGAATTTTACAGTCCCTACAGTATCCAAACCATTGATCTATTTTGATTGTCTTACGCAAAATGACACCATCACCAATAAAATCCCGTACCAACACTTGCTGATACGGGATCTGGTTATCCGACAGATACGATATTAAAAAGTTACGTTATACTTAAGTAAGAACTGCTGGGTTACACTTACTCGCTTTCCAACTCCATTAATCCCATTTGGCTGATCCCAGTCCGTAATTTGAACAAGAACATCATCGTCATAAAAAATATTTACCGTTACTGCTGCTTGCAAACCAGCAACAATGGTAAACGCGAGTTCATTGTTCCAATCAATATCAATATTTTGTGGCTTTTCCAAATAATTAGAGAACAATAGCAAAGAAGATGTTATTGTACCCTTTTCGTTGAGAAATTTATTTGTGTAATTAGCTCTTAGCGTCTGCCCTAAAGCTGAAAAGGTATTATCAAATTCCCGGTACAAGCCTGTATTAGGATCCGGATCCCCTTCAACCGGATTACCATGAACACCAAGCGCCGCAATATCGTCATTAGGCACAAAAATGAATTTGGCACCAATAGGTGAGTAGTATAAGCTAAAGTTAGCATTTGGTTTGTAATCGATACCGGCTGAAAGGTTTAACGTTCCTGGGTTAAAGAATGATGACAACAGATTATCCTCACCCGAAACATCCGACAAAAAATTACCCGGATACGTTTCTGAACCCTGATAAGTAGGTGTAAGTTGAGTCAAAAAAGATACATCCGCAGCATAGAAAAATTTAGAGGTTTCCGATAATTGATAACCTACTTTTGAATTGAACCGTAGATCGTCAATAGCTTTTTGAAAAGGAATTCTTTGCTCTTGCGAACCCTGAGCGATGATACCAGAACCCAGACGCTGAATTCCAAATTGCCAAGTGGCCAAATTATCCCAGGCTAATTTGTCTTTTCTGTATTTGGCAAAAGTGTTAATCGCTCCTCCAAAACCAACACGGTTCTGCCCCGCTCCCTGACGAGGGTTAATCTGTAACAATTGGGCAAAATCAAGGCCAAGCCCTGCTCCGGATTCCCACCCTTCTGGCTGTTCTTGTGTGTCCTCCTGAGCATATAAAGATACGTTTACGCCCAATGCCAGTAAAAGAAAAAGAGCTACATGTCTGACTATCATAATTTTTAATTGTTAAGTGTAATATCCATATGTAATACCAAAAACTGCCATGTACTTGCATGGCATCAGTAATATATCCAATGTGAAAATATACCAAATTTTAGGCCCTATCACATGTAGAACTTGCACATCCATTGGATGTTCTCATCTCATTTGAAAAGAACATCACCTGACCATTATCAGAGGGAGACTGTTATTTATTTACGGAGTTCGTAACGCTCTGTTATCAGTTTATTTAATGGGAATACAACCAACTTATCATCCGTTTCTAATGTGATGGAAGTATTATTAAGCTTTACTACTTTGCCTTCGACACCTTCAATTGTAATCTGATCGCCCACTTGTATACGATTCCGGTTATAATAAGCAGCCAACATATTGCTCAATACCGGACGAGAAGCATAGCCATACCCAATGGCGAAAGCTGCGACAACACCTGCTAAGATTATAGAAATATTATCTTCTATAGATTCTGTCCTGATCCCGGCTTGAGCAAGTGTTATCATCGCTACATTAATAAATAAAAAATAAAAGACCAGATTCGCAATCAAATTAGCTGCCGGAATATTGAGTGATTTTGTTGCTGTTAGTACAATATTTTTTAAAAAGTCAGCTAGAAAAATACCAGCTATAAAGACAACTAGCGCTGAGGTAAGAACCGGGAGATAATCAAATATCTTGGATATCATATCCGATAAAGCCTCTATGCGAAGCATATCCGTCGCCACCCACACGAAAATAAAGAAAATGATGTAGTATAGCGCTTTACCTATTGCCTCACTCGGGGTTATCTTGATCCGAGACTTTTGGAAAAGATCAATTTGGCCCAGTCGATCAGCCAATGTATCCACACCTATCTTTTTGAATAGCTTAGTAAGCGCTCGACCCATACTTTTAGCTATTAACCGGCCAATAAAGACAACCAAAAGGGCACCAAGTAAGCGAGCGACAAAGAAAAGCCCATTGGTTAACAAGTCGTTGATAAAAGGCAACCGCTCCTGAAGGTTTGCTAAACTTGACTGTTGTAAAAATATCCAATTCATACTTCTTGTATTACTTGATGTATTCGACACGTCATAAGTGGTTAAGGTTTGGGTTCAGATGGACCTCTGGGCTCAGTACCGTCAGTAGGGCGATCCGGAGCACTTGCGTTCGGCCCACGAGGTCTAATCTCTTCTGCAGGACCAGCTGCCGACGAAAGTACGTCTATCATACCTGTCAGATAAACTTCAGCAACATCCCCAAGCATACGAAAAAATTGCATAGTACTATGTACTTTGTTAAATACCTCATTCCGCCTTTGCTCTTCAAAGGAAGCTTTCTCTTCTTCAAATAATTGCTGAAAATTGTTCATATTATTCCGGGATCGAAGCCATCAGGCTTTTTTTACTTTCAAGCGCTTTTAATTTCGCTCTTTTAATTTTCATCTTGATTGCACTTTCCGATTTATTCAGAACAGACGACATTTCCTTAATAGACATCTCATCCTGATATTTCATAAGTAAAACGGCTTTGTCACCAACTGGAATCCTATCCAATACCTGTTTTAAAACCTTTACTTCGAGTTCCAGTAGCTCATAATCAGGCACCTCCTGATCAGAAATATCTGGCGGGTTAGCCATTTCTTCCGAGAAGAGCGCTTGTTTTTTCTGTTGCTTTCGCAAAAAATCAATGCAGTAATTATAGGAAATAGAGTACACCCAAGTTGAAAACCTCGACCTTTGACCAAACTTGGAAAGGTTTAGAAAGATTTTCATGAAAATCTCCTGAGTAGCGTCTCTGGCCTGTACTTCGTTCTTTAATAAAGCAATACATTTAGCATATACTTTGGACGAATACCGACTGTAAATTAAAGTAAAACATAGATCAGCCTGAGTATTCAGATACGTCTGAATTACGTCTGCATCATCCATTCCTTGATGGCAGTGTTCTTGCACAGGCTAATTTTAAGGTTTAAGACTGCCCCTTATCGAACAAGACACCGATAATGAACCAGCTTTAAAGTGTTAATTTTTTCTTAAGACGACAGAAAGAGGCAAAAGACACACTTTTTTTGAATCTAGTAATACTTTTTCATGGCCATTACTCTTTCCATGCCACAGAATCCACAACAATATACTTTGCTTTCGGAAGATTGAAAAAAGGGGAGTTGTTTATCGTACTAATATCATGGGCGCCATGGAATTGGATAAACCCATCACTCTGCAAAAAACCTGACCCTTGTGGTGAATCGATATCTACATAAATGGTACGCATATCCTCAGGTGATTCCAGTGCAGTTAGCATAAGAGATTCGTGCGCTACTTCATAAGGGAACCACATATTTTCCCAATCAAAAAGATGACGTGGTACAATTAATTTCTTTTGATCCACCTCTGGGTACATATCCAGTGTTTCTTGTATAAATGTTAGACGCTGGCGATAGAATTGTCGAGTATCCACCATTTTCCAAGTACTAAACCCTACTAATACAATAGCCACACAAGCAAAAACTGGCTTATAATTATCTCGAAGAAAGAAATAGAATGGAGTCGCCCAAATTAGTCCAAAAACTGCAAGATAGCCATCTAACATGATGTAGAGTGGTCCGCCAAGGTCGGCGTAAGTAAGTATGTTGATCAGCAACCAAATCACTGAAGCGCAAACAATAAATATAGCAGCAAGCCATTTTTTCTGAAAGAGTAGCCATGCCAAAACAACCGTAAATAAGAATAAAACCAACCAATATTGCTGGGTAGCATATTCCTGGAGTGCGCTGAAAATAAAATAATCAGCTTGATTAGTGAACATCTCCCTTAAGGTCGAATACTCAAGTAAAGCACTCATTCTATCTGATTCATAATCATCACCCTGAACCAACATAAATTTGAGAAAAAAGACCCCAACGATAAAAGTTGGCATAATCCATTGCCGTAGGTTCTTCCAAGTATTTTCATATAAATACTGAAAGACCAAAAAGACCAGAATTGGATATACCAGAATAATATGAGCACCAAAAAGCGCAATTAAACACAAAAGAACTACACTATAATCAATCCAGGTAGGCAAATATTTTGCTCCTTTTCGGGTAAGCCAACCGATCAGAAAACCAGCAATAGCCACCCCGAAGAAAAGTTCTGAGATGGCTGCGTAAAATTTGTACCGCATAGCCAAGCATAGACCAAAGATCAGTACAACCCCTCCCAATACATTCTTAGCCCCATGTACAATTAGTACATAAAACAAATAAAACCATATATAAAATGAAGCTGAAAATGCTTTTAAGACACTAGCGAACGCCCATCCCTGATGCATACCAAATAAAGGAACCCATTGCGTTAGGTAGCTGATGTAGCGGTTATGTTTAATGAAATAATCATCAAATGTGACCACATGGAATATATAATAGGCCGTATCAAAAGCTAGAACTCGTGCTTGATAAAATACTAGGCAAACCATGATCAATACCCAAAAAAACAGATGTCCACCCCAAATAAATATGCGGTCGGTAGTAGAATTAGTATTTGGGTGGTGCATAGAGCGCACATTTTTTTGAGCCAAAAAAACCAAATTTTGTGACACTTGGATTTAAATAGGGTAATAATACACAATCTATTCTATCCTGTAGTTAACAAGACGAATAAGGAATATCATTATACCGTATGTACATCATAATTTCACTATTTTCCTGATAAAATTCACCTCCTTATGTCCAGATTATTCTTGTTTGTTTTCACATATATTTTCCTATCACCACTTTACAGTCAAACAATTTTCACGCCCGCTGATGCACTGAAAGTCGTTTCTATCCGAAATGTACGTATTAGCCCAAATGGTGAATATGTGGCAGGAATTACAAATAAAAGTACAGCAAATCGCTTAGATGTTGACCACTTTCGTTTTCGTGATCCTAACTATGTCAGACCATTTACAGGTCAAATCGTGCTTTACAAGACAGCTGATGGCACTAAAAAACAAATTGGTAAGCCTGGGCATGTAAGCAATCCTGTTTGGTCGCCAAATAGTGATCAATTAGCCTTTTTCGAATGGCATGATGGAAAGTGTGCCATTTATACATACAATCTAACTAATGGAAACCTGAATATAGTTCCAATCGGAAATGAAGTGGCACTAGTGGGTACTAGTGAATTAATATGGTTTCCAGATGGCTTGTCTTTGATAGCAAGAATAAGAACGGATGATTGGTTAGATAAGACTACAGAAATGTATAAAGAGGCTACAGAAGGGCCCATAACTGTCTATAACGCAGAAGAACCTTTTTTAAAATGGGATGCTATTAGTAATCAAAACAATAAAGCCAAAGTCGTTCGTATACAAGTCGATAATGGAGAAATAACTTCCCTTTTACCAGAAGGTATATATCAAAATCTAACCTTAGATGATGAGGCCGAATTTCTAGCATACCAAGTTCGTAACCCCCAAAAAACAAGCTACAACCGACGCACAGGTAATACCTATACTTGGACTGTTCAGTCTCTTACTGAGAATAAGGAATCTCGTACTTTAGTGGATACCATGGATCAATCCCGCAACCTAAAATGGACTAAAGACCGTTCTTGGATAGCATGGTCTGATTCTGGTCATGTTTTTGTTCAATCCGTTGAAACTGAAGATCCCATCAAACTCACCGACGGAGCAAATGAATTGGTAGAAAATGGAGATACTACAGTAGTCAAATTTTCGGTTGATCGTTGGAATAAAGACGGCACACAGTTGATAGCCCGTTCATCAGAAGGACTTTGGCTGATTGATCGAGTAACCCGAACGGTCGAAAGGTTCATTACTATTCCAGAAGAGAATGAACGCTCCGTAAATTTACAACCAGTAGCTTGGCATCCTGATGGACGCTTTTTATATCTAAGTTCTTCCGCCACTAAAGAATGGAACCGAGGTCTGGTCCAATATGATTTTGAATTGGGTGAACAAAAGGTATTGGTACTGGATGGAAATCTTTATCGAGGCTGGCAGTTATCTGAAGATGGAAGTCAGATCGTTTATTCTGTATCCGACGGGGATCACCCAGATAATCTCTTTACCGCTAAACATGATTATTCTGGCGTTCGACAACTCAGTGACTTAAACCCTTGGATTACTCAAAAAAAGATGACAAGAACCGAGTTGGTCACTTATCTAGATTCAGACGGTGAAGAGCTCTTTGGCATCCTGTACTATCCTGTAGATTACAATCCAAACAAAAAGTACCCTCTCGTTTGTGAGATATACGAGTCGTTCTTTAACAATGGCTATCGTAGTTCCATGAATATCATTGCTAATGCAGGCTATTTTGGATTTCGTCCTTCCGTACGATTGGAAACAGGCCGTCCAGGTGAGGCTTGGATCAAAGGTGTGACAGCAGGTATCAATAAATTAATAGAGCGTGGCTTGATCGATCCAAAAAAAATTGGGGTACATGGCGTAAGCTATGGTGGTTATGCAACCTCCTTACTCATAGCACAAACCAATCGTTTCGCAGCGGCTATTAATATTTCTGGTAAAACGAATGTGATTAGTTTTCTCGGTGATAGTCCGCGCATAGGTACGCGTAACTATGCCGCCGCTGAAGTAGGTCAGGATCGGTTGGGAGAAACTTTATGGGAAGCTCCAATGACTTATATTGATCATTCTGCTGTCTTTTTTGCGGATAAAATGAATACCCCACACCTCTTACTAACGGGAGCTGGTGACTGGAACGTTCCTGCTGCTAATACCAGGGAGTTGTATTATGCACTAAGACGTCTGGGCAAGAAGGTTGTTTGGGTTGATTATCAGCGAGCTGGACATGGAGGAGGATGGGCTGGTACCCACGAAGACTTCCATGACCAATGGAACCGTGTACTTTCTTGGTATGAAGAGCATTTTAAGGAGGATAAGATGAAGGAATAAAGCCTGAACTAACAGCGTATTATCAGTTCTTTAATAACAGATTGTACATAATATATGTAATGGGTACCATTACGGTTGGTCTTAGTGCTTGGTATGAGTTGCAAACACTTTAAAATGATACTTCGACTCCCATATACCCTACTTGGATAATAAAAAAAAGGCTATCCGCGATTGCGGATAGCCTATGTTGATTTGGGTTGGCGGCGACCTACTCTCCCACCAGGGGCAG
>JABSSK010000060.1:0-13314 GCA_013214265.1 Saprospiraceae bacterium
GCCGGGTAGCATTAGTGGCTTCGTAGTCGGCATATTGCTTGTCAACATCCTGTACCATAGAGTGCAAAGCGGATAGAATCCAACGATCAATTTCCGGACGATCTTGCAGCGGAATATCTGCTTCCTGGTAAGTAAAGTTATCGAGGTTGGCATACATCGCCAGGAAGGAGTAGGTGTTGTAAAGCGTACCAAAGAAACGGCGACTGACTTCGTCAACCCCTTCCAGATCAAACTTCAGGTTATCCCATGCCTGGGCATTACTGATCATATACCAGCGTACGGCATCTGCACCTTTATTAGCCAGTGCGTCAAATGGATCGATGGCATTTCCCAGCCGTTTGGACATTTTTACCCCATTTTTGTCCAACACAAGGCCGTTGGAGACCACGTTCTTGAAGGCTACTGAGTCAAAGACCATAGTTGCAATGGCGTGCTGTGAATAAAACCATCCTCGCGTTTGGTCAACCCCTTCAGCAATGAAATTTGCGGGGAAGTTGCGCTCAAATAATTCTTTGTTCTCGAAAGGGTAATGGAATTGTGCATAAGGAACGGATCCTGAGTCGAACCAAACGTCGATGAGGTCCATTTCTCGGATCATTTTTTCCCCGGCATCATTAACCAACACTACATCATCGATATAAGGCCGGTGTAAATCAGCAGGGACTTCCTGTTTCAGCCCCAGTGCTTTATTTGCTTTTTCAATCTCCTGGCCCAACTGCTCAATGGATCCGATGCAGATTTCTGATTTTCCATCTTCGGTACGCCAGATAGGGAGTTGAATACCCCAATAGCGCGAACGGGAAAGGTTCCAATCAACCAAGTTTTCCAACCATTTGCCGAATCGGCCTTCACCAGTTGAAGCGGGTTTCCAGTTGATGGTTTTATTCAATTCAAACATGCGTTCGCGGGCATCGGAAGCACGAATAAACCAACTATCTAGAGGGTAGTACAGTACAGGCCGGTCGGTTCTCCAGCAGTGTGGGTAGGAGTGGAGGTATTTTTCCGAATGGAAAAGTTTGTTTTCTTCTTTTAATTTGATGACGATATCCGCATCAGTAGGTCGTTCTTCTTCCTGGCCATAATCCTTAACGTATCGTCCGGCAAAGTCGGTTACTTCAGGAACAAACTGTCCGTGTTTATCTACTAGAGGGATGGAGTTGTCATCTGCATCTTTTACCAGAAGTGGTGGTATGCCATAGCGTTGGGCGACCCGAAAGTCATCAGCACCAAAAGTGGGCGCAATATGAACGATTCCGGTGCCATCATCGGTACTTACAAAGTCACCCAGAAGCACTTTAAAAGCGGGACGATCAGGTTGGACATAGGGCATGAGTTGTTCATACTCCATCAGTTCTAGATCTTTACCCTTCATTTCTTCGACGATCTCGATATATGGATAGGGTTTGTTTCCTGGTTTGACATCGTCAGGAGTTAAGTCAGGGTTTTGCTCACTGAAATAGGCGTTTAGACGATCTTTTGCCAGAATGACCTGAATGGGTTCTTTGGTGTAGCGGTTGAAGGTCCGTACTTTGATATAATCAATTTTGGCACCAGCTGCCAACGCTGTATTGGAAGGCAGTGTCCATGGGGTGGTGGTCCAGGCTAGGAAATATTCGTTTTCGGTACCTTTAATTTTAAACTGGGCTACAGCGGAGATATCCCTGATTTCTTTGTAGGCACCCGGCATATTCAGCTCGTGTGAGCTTAGTCCGGTTCCGGCAGCGGGTGAGTAGGGCTGGATGGTATATCCTTTATAGAGCATTTCCTTATTATGGAGTTGCTGGAGTAACCACCATACGGATTCGATATACTCATTTTCGTAAGTTACGTAAGGATTATCCAGATCAACCCAATACCCCATTTTTATGGTAAGGTCATCCCACATATCCTTGTACCGCATGACCGTTTCTCGGCATTTTTGGTTGTATTCTGCCACGGATATTTTTTCACCAATATCATCTTTGGTAATACCAAGCTCTTTCTCGACACTCAGTTCGACAGGTAGGCCGTGGGTATCCCAACCACCTTTACGTTCCACCCGATGGCCTTTCATAGCCTGAAACCGACAAAAAAGATCTTTGATGGTGCGCGCCATCACATGGTGAATACCTGGCTTACCATTTGCAGAAGGTGGACCTTCATAAAAAACGAAGCTTTTCTCAGGATCTCTTTGATCGATAGAACGTTCAAAAACTTTTTGCTCTTCCCAAAAAGATAGAATGTTCTTGTCGATATCAGAAAGGCTAAATCGATCGTAGGTCTTATAAGTGGCCATGGTGGTTGGTCGTAGTTATGTATATATGCTTTCGCAAAAAAAAAAGGATGTCGGTACAGAAGTAAGCAACAGTTTAAGCTTGGTTTTAGGTTCCCAACACAACTGTATTTGCGGCCACGAAAATACAGATAATTGTTGAAATAAAAGGAGCTCTTATTTATGGATTTTATTAATAACTAACTATAGAGTTTGGCTGACATTATTTATTTTACACGCTATTAAAAAATCTGCACGATTATGCTTAAAACCCATGGGGTCGCTTACACCTACACAGGAGGTTCGTCGATAGTTTTTCCTGATATCTCTTGTGAGGCAGATGAGCATTGGCTACTGCTCGGAAATTCAGGAACAGGTAAAACGACACTCCTGCATTTGCTGGGTGGTTTACTCACACCTACACAAGGAGAAATCACTATTCGTGATACACAACTAACACAGTTAAGTCAGGCTCAGCGTGACACCTTTCGGGGTCAGGAAATTGGTTTTATTTTTCAGGAGGCACACTTCGTAAAGGCCCTAACGGTAAGTGAGAACCTTATGCTTGCGCAAAAATTAGCAGGCGTAACTACGGATAAATCCCGTATTCGGGTATTGCTGGAGCGTTTGAATTTAGGCCATAAGCTCCATAAAAAAACAGATCAATTAAGTGTAGGAGAACGCCAGCGGGTTGCGATTGCCCGAGCACTAGTGAATAATCCAGCTTTAATTTTAGCGGATGAACCCACATCCGCACTGGACGATGAGAATTGTCAGGAGGTCGTTACCCTTCTGGAAGAGCAGGCCCGCCAAGCTGAGGCTACCCTTCTAATCGTTACCCATGATAACCGTTTGAAAACACGTTTCGAAAAACAAATCGAACTGGTGTAGATAATTATGCTGTATCCATTTTCTTTTCACTAAACGAAATGTACGCTTCAACAACTAAAGAAAGATTATGAATTTGCTTGCCTTAAGCTGGAAAAATATAATCAATAAGCCGCTCTCGATGGTGATGAGCCTGATCTTGTTTGGGTTAGGCGTAGGCCTGATTTCACTTTTATTGCTGCTCAATACCCAATTGGAGGAAAAGTTTGAAGCCAACCTGGCAGAAATCGATCTGGTCGTCGGTGCCAAAGGAAGTCCGCTACAACTTATTTTGGCTAGTATGTATCATATTGACGCGCCTACCGGAAATGTATCTATTGAAGAAGTACGGCCATTTTTAAACCCCAAACATCCACTGATCGAAACGGCAATACCGCTTTCTCTGGGAGATAATCATGAAGGATATCGCATTATAGGTACCGAACCATCTTTTGTGGATTTATATGACGGCGAGCTGGCCGAAGGTCGGATGTTCAGTAAAGTCATGGACGTAGTAGTAGGGGCAGGTGCAGCAGCTGAAGTTGGACTGACTCTTGGCAGTTCTTTTAAGAGTTCGCACGGGTTTGTTGAGGACGACAACCTGATTCACGATGATGCAGTCCCTTTTCAGGTCGTAGGTATATTAGCGCCTACCGGATCAGTTATGGACCAATTAATTCTTACCAATACCCAGTCTGTTTGGGCGGTTCATGATCATGAAACTGACGATTCATCGCAGGAAGAAGTGCATGATCACGAGGCTGAAGGCCATGATCATAATCACGATCATGAAGAAGTGTTAAAGCCATTGGTGGATTATCCGGATCAGGAAATTACGTCTTTGCTGATCAAATTTAGGGGACGTAACTATCAGGCTCTGAATATGCAACGCTCTATTAACGAAAATACGGATATGCAAGCTGCTACCCCAGCAATTGAGATCAATCGTTTGTACTCCTTAATTGGAGTGGGAGCGGAGGCATTGCGTTGGTTAGCGATCATCATTGTGATCGTATCGGGCTTGAGTATTTTTATTTCTTTGTTTTCTTCCCTACGGGATCGACGGTACGAGATGGCCTTGATGCGTACGATGGGGGGCAGTCAGCTATTTTTATTTGGTATGATTGTTTTGGAAGGGGTCATTTTGGCAATTCTGGGTTATGTTCTGGGGATTGCTCTAAGTCATGTGGGTATGGAACTGCTAGCGGAAAACTTGTCGGAGAGCTATCGGTATTCTTTTACAGGATGGCGCTTTTTGGAAGAAGAAATCTATTTGCTGGTTGGCGCATTAGGTATTGGTATGATAGCAGCTTTATTACCTGCTATTCAGGCTAGCCGTACGGATATTCATGAAACTCTTTCGGAGGGTTGATGCGCATCGGAGTTGGACGCTATTCGATTTGAGATAAGTATGACGCTAACAGGAAACTACATAGTTAAAAACCTAAGGCAGTAGTCCGATATCGATTGGTTACCTTTATAAGTGACCAAATAGCTATTCTTATAAAGGATGAGGTACCTAAAAACGCATCATTATGTGCAGTCAAATTCTTGCATGACAGCGACCAATGTTTGTAGATCATCCAAGCTATGTTGGCTATTTAATACAATGCGCTGAAGTATAGGGCTTGTTGGGGTAGGATAGGGAAAAGCAGAAATAAGAATTTTCCTCTTCGCAAACTGTGGCGCTAGCCCTGAAGTGAGTGGGCAGAAAATAGGGTAGCCTTTCTGATGATTAAGTGGTAATTTTTCTGGCCAATTCTTTTCTAAAAAGTTGATGTTCTTTGATAATGCATGTCGTTGGTTATGGATGAGGTGCTTTGTACATTGCCAGGCATATAAATAGGCGGGTATCATGGGGGATGCACCGGAGCAAAAAGCACTGGTTTTCAATTTTTCAATCAGGCTCTGCTGACCAAATATTATGCCACCGGGTAAATCTAATGCTTTTCCCATGCTGGCTACAATAATAAATTCAATATGAGGCGTATCGGGAAGCATGGAACAAATCCCTTGGCCTTCAGGACCTAATAACCCAAGCCCATGAGAATCATCAATAATAATTTGGTAGGTATTAGAGGTAGGTAATTGTTTGATCCAGCCTAAAGGTACGGCATCTCCATACAATGGGTCTACGGATGAGAAAATTATAGAATAAGAATGGGGACTACGATGGTAAGTGGAAGAGATTACACGATTGGTCCATTCTTCAAAAGAAATATCATTCTTAAAATGTATAGCTGGGTTCCATAGTGCAGGGTGAACGTTAGGTGCAAATAGCCACTCACGGTTTGGTTCATTTTGGAGATAGCGAACGACCATTTGTCCGGCCAATGTTCCTGAGGAAAGAGTCAATGCAGCCTCCATTCCAATCCACTTAGCGAGTTGACTTTCTGCTTCTTCATATACCTGAAGCTGAAGATTACCGTTTCTGGATCCACCAAAGTTGGTGCCATAGTAGTGGAATCCTTCGGTCAGGGCTGCTCGAAAAGCGGGCAGCATGGACATACCTAGGTACGATGTGCCACTAAAGTATAACCATTCGGTATGGTCTTGCCGAAAAGTACGACCGGGGAGATGATCTAGACTGAACATTATGATCGGTATTCGGATTTTAGGCTAGCACCCGTGCCTGGCAGATCCGGATAATATACTTTTCCGTTGTCAATACACACCCCAGTCGCTATGTCCTCCTTTAAGAGTAAGGCACCATCCATATCAACATAGTCGAGCATTGGTGCAATTTGAGCAATAGCAGATATACCGATACTCGATTCGGTCATGCATCCCATCATCACTTGCATCCCATATTTTCTGGCATCAGCAATCATTCTAAGAGCAGGTGTTAGGCCGCCACATTTTACGAGTTTTATATTAATACCTTGAAAATGGCCTGCACAACGTGCCACATCATCTTCGGTTTGGCAACTCTCGTCAGCGATAATGGGTAAAGCGGATTCCCGATACACGATGGCGTGATCATTCCAGGCATCAGCTGGAAGGGGTTGCTCGATAAATTCTACACCCAATTCTTTCAAGATAGGTGCTTTTTCAATAGTTTCTGATGCGGACCAGGCTGTATTTGCATCGACACGGAAAGGAGAGTTCGTTTTTTGCCGCAAGGCTGAAAGATGCTCAAGGTCGTTGTCGGAACCCAGTTTGATTTTATAAATTGGCCAAGGATGGTTCTCAATTTTGGATACCATTTCTTCTAAAGGCCCCATACCTATTGTATAATTTGTGATTGGTGCATCCTCGGGATTAAGCCCCCAGATACGGTATACTGGTTTTCCCTGTTTTTTGCCATACAGGTCATGAGCAGCCAAGTCCAAAGCGCAAAGCTCAAAAGAGCAATCAGGCATAGCATTATGTAATGCTTCCCAATACTGAGCTGGGGTATCGAGGGGTGTTTGCTCAATGAGGGCGCGGTTTTTCTCGAGCGTACTAACCAGTTTGTCCTGCGACTGATTGTAATATGCAATTGCTGTAGCTTCCCCCCAGCCGATCAGGCCGTTGTCTTCCAAACCAACGATAACTGTGGGTTGAATATCTCTGGATTCATGTGTAATTCTGAAGGTACTCGCGAGCGTAAGGTTGAGCGGAAAGATGTGAAGTCGCATAAATCTATTAATCTTTTCAAGCAAAGTGAATGGACAAGGTAAAATAAAATGAGTTATTATGCTGGAATTCAATCTTTAAGGGGTTAACCAAGGCTCGTTTAATGTGAGTGTACGGGTATGGGTGTCAAGCGTGGCATGAATGCCAATTGGCAATGTACATTGATGGGTGATGTGACCAATTGACAAACCATAAGCAGCGGGAACATTAAAAGTATTTAATTGACCTTTCAGGGTTTGGGAAAGTGATAGTGAACGGTCTTCGGGGTCAGGTTTACAGCCTGCAAAAATGCCAAGAGCAAGACCTGTCGCTTTGTCCATTGCACTGGATTGCCGCAGTTGAGTCAGCATGCGGTCAATACGATATGGTTTTTCTTCAATATCTTCCAAAAATAGAAGCATGCCTTCGGGTTGAAGTGCCCAGGGTGTTCCGGCCATAGCTGCTAATAAGCTTAAATTACCTCCAATCAGCTGACCAGAGGCTTTGCCGGATTGTATAACGAAAGGCTCAAATAGGGGATCTGTATTTTCCTGATTTGCAAGAGCTGGGGTAATGGTTCTGGTCGGTTGAACATCAAAAAGAGTGGCTTCCAATTCTCGTTTGGTGTATTCCGTAAAGGTGGATGCAGCCACTGGACCATGGAAACAAACGAGGCCAGTCTCTTGAAAAATGGCTGTAGTAAGAGCTGTGATGTCACTGTAGCCGATCAGGATTTTTGGGTTGTTCCTAATGTGATTGAAATCGATATTAGGCAACAATCGGGTACAACCGTATCCCCCTCTGGCACACCAAATGGCATCCACTTCGGGGTCGGAAAACATGGTGTGTAAGTCGTCGAGCCGCTCAGCATCGGTACCTGCTGTAAAACCTCTTAAGGCGCGTAGGTTCTTACTGCGCTTTACCCGTAAGCCCAGCGAAATCATGTTGCGCTCAGCTTTGGCTAGGTCACGATCAGGAATAAAACTGCCCGGCGTAATTAAGCCTATTGTATCCCCTTTTTTTAGTTTCTTAGGTAAAATTAGTGGGCGAGCCGGATTGGTGCTCCCTATTAATCCACTTTTGGGGTCATTGCCTGCAGCTTTGCATTGGGGTAGAATAAGTCCTGCGCCCACTGACAATAATAAACGATGGGTAAATGATCTGCGCTCCATGAATAGTGCCTTTTTCTTAAGCTAGCAAAATTCCGGAACATATGATCTATTAATCTAGGCTATAAGGTATAAAAGGTTATTCATTTACTCTACGCCGCAGCTGTTCGGGATTAACCTCGAACAGTTGCTCTCGGTCAGTTGAATAACCAAATGCAGCATGGGGTAAGAGGCGATTCAAAAAACGCGACACCAATTTGAGTTTGCCGGAAGGCATTAAAACCGATAACGCATCACCATCGGACAGTTTAAAAAACATAGTGCCTTGACGCATAAAAGCGAAGCCAAATGGCGACCGTTGGGTAACGATAGCGTATACCCAGACAATGCGGTGGGGTTCTTCTTTGAGTGTATGTAAAATAGGATGATCAGATAAACGCAACTCTTGGTTAGTCTTGAAAAACTGTCGAGTACCAATAGTAGCAGCTACCAGGCCAAGAATAGTAAGTAATACACTTTCCTGAAAAAAAACGTAACACAGAATGCAACCACTTGCTGCAAGGGCCAAGGCCATGAACACTTGAAGCCTAAGTTCCCAAGTTATAGCTTGCTCGAGGATACGCATAGCTGGATGTCGATATAGAGGATCATGTATCAAAAGGCCTGTATTAAAACAATTTGTTTATTTTATGATTAATTTTTGTATCTTTATAACAATAAGGTATCTACAATGATGTGACATATACCAACCTTTCTTTTATTTTGACTTTTTTACTACAATTTCAGAATACGCATGGCCACCAGTAACTATACAGAAGACAATATCAGATCACTTGATTGGCGTGAGCATATACGACTGCGTCCAGGAATGTATATCGGTAAATTAGGAGATGGTGCATCGGCTGACGATGGAATTTACATTCTTTTAAAAGAAGTGATTGATAACTCTATCGATGAGTATGTGATGGGATTCGGTAAGATTATCGACGTCAATATTGAAAATGGTGAAGTTAATATACGCGATTATGGGCGTGGCATTCCATTAGGAAAGGTTGTTGATTGTGTTTCAAAGATTAATACAGGTGGAAAGTACGATTCGCGTGCGTTCAAGAAATCAGTTGGACTGAACGGGGTTGGTACCAAAGCCGTTAACGCCCTTTCAGATTATTTTTTGGTGCAGTCCATTCGGGATGGAAAACAAAAGTCGGCTGAATTTGCGCAAGGAGAATTGACTAAAGACCACAAACCTAAGAAATCAGGAGAAGAGAATGGCACCCTGATCCGATTTAGACCAGATGCTTCGGTATTCAAAAAATATAAGTTTCGCAAGGATTATGTAGAAAATCAGCTTTGGAATTACGCCTACCTCAATGCGGGCCTTAAACTCAGGTACAACGGGGAAACTTTTGTGTCTCGCAATGGGCTATTGGACTTACTGGAGCGTAAAACTAAAAGTGATCATCTTCGGTATCCTATCATCCATTTCCGGGATGATGACATTGAGTTCGCTATGTCGCATGGTAACCATTACGGAGAGCAGTATTATTCTTTTGTGAATGGTCAAAATACAACGCAGGGCGGAACGCACCTCAATGCATTCAAAGAAGCGGTTGTGAATGCTGTACAGTCTTTTTATTCTCGGAACAATCGCAAGTTTGAACGCAAAGATATTCTGGCTTCTATAATGGCCGCGGTGAGTGTACGGATCGAAGAACCCGTCTTTGAGTCACAAACTAAGACTAAGCTGGGTTCCACTGAAGTTGGACCTGAAGGACCTTCTGTGCGTAAGTTTATCAATGATTTTGTTAAAGAAAAACTGGAAAATTTCCTTTATCGAAACGAAGAGGTGGCCAAAGCATTAGAAAAACGGATCATGCAATCAGAGCGTGAGCGTAAAGAGATTGCAGGCATCAAAAAACTGGCCAACAAACGAGCGAAAAAGGCCAACCTCCACAATAAAAAACTCAGAGATTGCCAAGCTCACTTTTCGGATAGTAACCGAAAATCAAAGGAAGAAGACCGGATGCAGACCACCTTGTTTATCACCGAAGGTAATTCAGCAAGCGGGTCGATCACAAAGGCACGTGATGTACAAACTCAGGCCGTTTTTAGTCTGCGAGGGAAACCACTGAATTGCTACGGATTAACTAAAAAGGTGGTGTATGAAAATGAAGAGTTCAATCTTTTACAACATGCGTTGAATATCGAAGATGGCCTAGATGACTTACGCTACAATCGGGTGGTTATTGCTACGGATGCGGATGTAGATGGAATGCATATACGCTTGCTTTTGCTGACATTCTTTCTGCAGTTCTTTCCTGATCTGGTGCGTAATGGCCATTTTTTTATTTTAGAAACACCCCTTTTCCGGGTACGTGATAAAAAGCAAAAGTTTTATTGCTATTCTGAAGCAGAAAAACAGCAAGCCATACAAAAGTTAAGAGGTAAGCCCGAGATCATTCGGTTTAAAGGGCTCGGCGAAATATCGCCAGATGAATTTGGCGCTTTTATAGGTGAAGATATACGCTTGGAACCTGTTGTCCTTGATGAACATACTGATCTAGATCAGGTATTGACCTACTACATGGGTAAAAATACACCGACACGGCAGGAGTTTATTATTGATAATCTGCGGGTAGAAAAAGACGAAATCGAATCGAAAGATCAGGATGTGCCAACTTTGGAAGCTACAGCTTAAACAGGATAGATACGAACTTCTTTCCTGTTGTATCTTGTTGTCTGACATCAAATGCAACTATACATCTTCGTGTTTGGCCTGTCAGATTTTAGATTTTTAAGGTTATTTGGAGGCAAACTGACAGGGTAAGACTGACTTTTTGTCCCGGTTAATTCATCTCATCCTTATACTTTGGGGATGGCATAGATGTTGTTATTGATGAAAGGCCTTATACGTCAGTCGTTCGCTGACATATTGGCACTAATTCATTGATTGAAGATTGTCGAAGAGATATGTTTGAAGAGTTAAATAGAGCCTCAGGAGGGCCAAATGAAGATACGGATCTTTTACCTTTGGTAACTGTCGATTTGGAGGATCAGGAAGAAAATCTTGCGGTTCCCGAGGTACTACCCATATTAGCCCTGAAGAATACCGTTTTATTCCCAGGTATTGTTATTCCTATAACTGTGGGTAGAGACCGTTCCATTAAAGCCATTAATAAAGCGTATGAAGGTGACCGAATGGTTGCGGTGCTTTCGCAAAAAGACCAGAAGGAAGAAAATCCGGGTCCAGAAGACTTATATCATATCGGTACTGTTGCCAGAATCATCAAGCTACTTCGTATGCCGGATGGAACAATTACGGCTGTACTGCGAGGTCGACGTCGATTTGTGTTAGACGAGATGCTGCAAACCGACCCCCATCTAGAGGGAAAAGTATCCATGGTAAATGAGGTGCCTCCAGTTGATAAATTAGAGTTTGAGGCGATGCGGGAGTCTATTTTAGATCTTTCTGAAAAAATAATAGGCTTATCGCCGAATATTCCTTCTGAAGCATTAGTGATGCTTAAAGGAATTGAAGATGAAGGTTTTCTGCTCAATTTCATTGCCTCCAATATTGGCGAGAAAATCAAAGTTAAGCAAAGGATACTTGAAATTAATGAAGTGTCGATCAAAGCTACGGTGATTCTGAAAGAGATGAATAATCAGCTTAATCTTTTGGAAATTAGGGATAAGATTGAAAATAAAGTTCGTGTTGATATAGAAAAACAACAACGCGATTACTATCTCAATCAGCAGCTCAAGACTATACAGGAGGAGTTAGGCCAGAACCCCCAACAAGAGGAGTTCTTGCGTTTGCAGGAAAGAGCTAAAGAAAAACAATGGTCCAAAACAGCTGAGGCGCATTTTATGAAAGAACTGCAACGCCTGAAAAGAATGAATCCCCAGGTTGCAGAATACTCCATTCAATTAAATTATCTCGATTTATTCCTGGATCTACCTTGGGCGTCATTCACTGAGGATAACTTTGATTTGAAGAAAGTAAAGCGAGTTCTGGATAAGGATCATTTTGGACTAGAAAAGGTAAAGCAGCGTATTCTGGAACACTTGGCTGTTCTAAAGTTGAAAGGTGATATGAAGGCTCCTATTCTCTGTTTAGTGGGTCCTCCGGGGGTAGGTAAGACCTCTCTGGGTAGATCAATTGCTGAAGCGCTAAACCGAGAGTTTGTTCTTATTTCCCTAGGTGTGCTCCACGATGAATCAGAAATCAGAGGGCATCGAAAAACGTACATTGGAGCAATGCCCGGACGTATTATTCAGTCTCTTAAAAAAACAGGGAGCTCAAACCCGGTTTTCATTTTAGACGAAATTGATAAAGTAGGCAGCAATTTCCGAGGCGATCCTTCGTCGGCTTTACTTGAAGTGCTGGACCCCGAGCAGAATGGCTCTTTTTATGATAACTATCTAGAAGTTGAATACGACTTATCAAAGATCCTGTTCATAGCAACAGCCAATTCCCTGAGTAGTATTCAACCAGCATTGCTGGACCGGATGGAAATCATTGATATTAGTGGATACTCCATGGAGGAAAAAGTGGAAATTGCAAAACGACACTTAATACCTCGCCAGCTTAAGGAGCATGGGCTGAAAAAAGATCAAATTAAACTGAAGCCAAAAGTTCTTCGAACCGTTGTACAAGCCTACACCCGAGAGTCAGGTGTACGCTCCTTAAATCGAGAAATTGGAGCTCTAATGCGGTATGTCGCCAAGCAAGTGGCCATGGAAGAAGCCTATAACCCCGAAATAGCAGTGGAAGAGCTGACGACAATTCTTGGGCCTTCTAGATTCTCGCATGATATATATCGTGAAAAACAGGCTGCAGGTGTAGCGATCGGATTAGCCTGGACACCCGTTGGTGGCGCTATTCTCTTCGTGGAATCCAGTAAGCATAAAGGCAATGGTAAAGTCATATTAACAGGGAACCTGGGTGATGTAATGAAGGAATCAGCATCAACGGCTTTGTCTTTCATAAAAGCACATCGCGAAATACTGAAAATAGATCAAGATCAGATTGAAAAGACAGACCTCCATATCCACATCCCCGAAGGTGCTATACCTAAAGATGGCCCGTCCGCAGGGATAACCATGTTAACCGCATTGACTTCTTTGTTTACAGGAAGACGGGTAAAACCTTATTTGGCTATGACAGGTGAGATTACCCTGCGCGGGAAAGTATTACCCGTAGGAGGTATTAAGGAAAAGATTCTCGCCGCGAAGCGTGCAGGGATGAAAGAAATAATCCTGTGTGCAGAAAATAAAAAGCACGTGGCTGAAATTAACCCTAATTATGTAAAAGGTCTGACGTTCCACTATGTTAAGACAATGAAAGAGGTTATTGATCTGGCTATACTGTAAGCTCGTGCTTTTTAAGGGAATGAAGAGATGGTTTGAGGGTTCATTCTTTGGTTGGTGGTATACGAATGGTATAATGTCTATCAGTGGTACCTAGTCTTCTTTTATTGGGACGCCAAC
>JABSSK010000060.1:13324-17553 GCA_013214265.1 Saprospiraceae bacterium
CTTAGGGTTTGGTACCACAAACTTTGTTCATCTTCTATTCCGTGGCATCGATCAATTTCTTTTAGTTGTTATGGGACTTGATTAAATCTTAACTTTAAAATTAAATATCGCGCTTTAAATTGGGTTTAATGTAAGTAGAAGCCCTGTATAGGTGCATGTTTTTTCCTACATTTATCGCACGCCAGCAAACCATTCTGTCTGTTTGCTGGTCTTATATGAAAAGCATGTACACATGAAAGCCAATTACCTTCTACTATCCGTATGTTTGTTCTTGATTGGAGCAGTCACGGTTAACGCTCAGAAAAAAGAAGATCTGGTCCAGTTCACCGGACTGGTTATTGATGGTACGGATGACCAATTGATTCCTGTACCATACGCTAATATTTTGGTGAAAGAAAAAAACCGGGGTACTTATACGGATCTGAAAGGCTTTTTCAGTGTGGTTGTTGAGAAAGGTGACGTTATACAGTTTTCTGCTGTTGGTTATAAAACGGTTGAATATGAAGTGCCTTTGGATATGGAAGGAGATCGAAAATCAATTGTACAATTGATGACACAAGACACTTTTAACCTACCTGAAACCGTAGTTTTCCCTTGGCCAAGTCGCGAGCATTTTCGCCTTGAGTTTTTAGCTATGGATGTAACACCTGAATTACAATCCAGAGCTAAAGAGAACTTGGCACAGGAAGTACTCGAGAAACAACGCAATATTGTGTCGTACGATGGTAATGAGAATGCTGATTTTTATCTGCGCCAGCAGGCAAGAGAGAATTACTATATCGGCCAGCAACCACCAATGAATATTTTTAATCCTGTCGCCTGGAAAAAATTCTTTGAATCCTGGAAAAATGGTGATTTTAAGCGGCAAGGCGAAAATTAGGTCCATCTATCTTTCATGATGCTAAGCAATATGTCCTCAGAGGAATAAGCCTCGCTGGTAGTGTCATTATAGGTAAAAAAAGAAAGGCTGTTTTCTATCTCATAGTCGTTGGATAGTGGAAGTACCTCTGGTATATAAGCAAAAGAATCGCGACGGAATACGCCTCTATGTCGCAAACAGTTTGCGGCCCCAAAGGAGGACCTGAAACCCATAAATTCCCAACCAATAAAGTAAAATAACAAAAGAAAGTACGCCTAGTGCCGTGAAAGTCTTAAGGGACTGAAGGTTAATGTGTAAAAATTCAAAGCTGATAAAATCACCAATTACAAAAAGCGTATGTACAAAAAACAATACGAAAAGCACTTGCAGTAATTTGGTTGCATACCATACTTTTTTCCCTTCTGCTTTGTTTTGTATATGCCCTTTTTTCTGATGTACGTATCTCCAAGCGAAATACATATAAGCGTAAAAAGAAAAAAGATAGATAAATTGCTCAAAGGCACCGTAAAATGGGTTATAAAACCATCGACCTATCGTTTCTTTATAGGATACAGGGGCAAAGAATAAGCATAGGAAAAATACAAATTGACCCAGCGGAAGTACAAAATGCTTAATATCCGTGGACCGCAGCTGGTACCCTGGGTACATACTCAGTTTGACGTGGTAAAAAAGTAATACCGGGAATGATAATGTGAAATATACGGGAAGGAAATAAAGTCTTGGATATAGAATAAATACGTCTAGAAACCAAAGAACATAATGGAACACAGTAAGACCAAAGGTGATGAGTAATAGTCCGAAAAACCCGTTTGCTCTGCGATCACCAGAACGTTTTAGGAAAAATAAGCAGCCGATACCAATCGCTTGCAGGATGCCAAAAATGAGTACTCCTATTAGTAGATAGAAGTAAAAACTATGATCTTCGGCATTGAAAATGGTATCAAACACATCTTTTGGTTTTCAGGGTAAATCTACAAATTCAAACTTATCTATTACTTAACTAACCCTAAGGGGCATCGATATATTAGTCTGTATCCTGCGGAAATACCTTCATTCATGTATTAATTCGTATTAAAAGCTGAATAAGTCGGCGTAATAGGCTAAAGCCTAGAAAAAGACTATTCATCTGAGTACTGTTCAGTAGTATATTCGTAGTTTCCGAAATGTCAACTTAGAAAATTCTTGCTGCTTTTATCATTCTATTAGCGTAACGTTGCTATTCGTTAGATCATTTCGTTAATCGCAAAGAGGCAAAATGTTAGTACCATGAATTTGCAAATAGGGATTCGATAGAATCATGCTTTAAGAGGTTATTCCATACGGATAAATCGTAAACGTGCTATTGCTCCTGTATCTGAACGAAGATAAATCCAATACATTCCCGCAGGTAATGCAGCGACTGATATTTGGCTGTTTTTTTCTAATGAGTGCATACCAGTAAAAGCGAATACCTTTCCAGTAGCGTCAAGTATTTGCCATTCCATATTTTGGCCAGGCTCTCCTGTCCATTCAAGACTTATCCATGATTGAACCGGGTTAGGATATAATCGGAACTGATTAGAAATATCTGGAACAAATGGGGCCGATGTTATAGTCGAGTCATCCTCACCTACAATCATCTGAAAACATTCTGACAAGTATGTACAATTTTCATCTTCAATCAATACCGCATATTCTCCATTCGAGGAAGGAATGAAAAACTGGCTGACTGCATTTACAATTGGTGTCGTATCCCTGCAGTTAATCCACTGGTAATTGGCATTTTCAATATTAGCTTGCATGAGGATACCACCAACCGTTATTAGGTTTTTTGGGCTATCTATAAATGTTACGTCAATCGTAATAATGGAATCACAACCCAGATTACTGGATAGAGTATCGGTATAAATACCAGCGGAATCAATGAACTGACCAGCAAATTCATAGGCTTCTTCTCCACATAGGGTAATATTAAAGGTATCATGTTGGGGTACAAACACATCCAGTTGAATTTCAATAATGGAATCACAGCCATTAATATTTAATAGTGTATCTCTGTAGGTCCCAGATTCTGTAAGTTCTAATTCATGGTAGTAGAATGTATCACCATTACAGATTTGCTGCTCAAATGATTGGATGATAGGTTCGTTAACGGTGAGTTGTAAGTATCGTATACTATCACAGCCTCCTATACTTTCATAAGCCTGTGTAAAGAGTCCAGATCGACTGTATGACTGATTTTCGAAATCATAGGTTTGCCCCGAACAGATTTCCGCAAAGGCTGTGTCACTGAAATTAGGCAATACGGTCAGATCGAGTTCGAGGTAAAAGTAACAACCGGTTTGGGCAAGGAAAGAATCTCGGTAGAGACCTGGTTCTGATATTCTGTTGCCACTGAATAGATAATTTTCACCTTGGCAAATTGTTGCTTCGCTTTTACTAACAAGTGTCGGTTCAATGGTTAATTGTAATGTTATAATGGAATCGCAGCCATTTGAAGCTCGAAGGGTGTCCTGGTATATTCCTGATTGCCGGATAATTTTGCCATCAAAAAGGTAACCATCGATCTCGCAAACGGTTTCTTCCAAAATGGTGTTTTGGGGTGCTCTTGGGGTAACCCTAATATGTAATAGTGAATCGCATCCATTGGCTGACAGGAGCTGTGCATCATAGGTGCCTGGGCCATCTACTCGAACTGAGCCAAAGAATAAAACATCCCCGGGACATAACTCCAGATTCAAAGTATCAAATGAAGGCTTAAGCATGGTTACATCTAGAAAAACTAAGGAGTCACATCGACGATTATTCTCTGGAAAGCGTTCTTCGTAGCTGCCAGCGTCAAATATGGTTTGGGTTCCAAATAGTAGGGTATCTCCTGCACAAATGGTCGTTTCAGTATGTATGCGGAAGGTATCCTTAAATGCCAATAATATCTCGATAACAGAATCGCATCGTACATTATTTTCAGGGAAGGTGTATTGAAACCTACCAGGCGAACTGAAAAAGGTATTTCCAATTTTTAATTGCTCACCTACACAAATTGCGGTATCCAAAACGGTGGTATATCGGGGTTTTACTTGTACCCTGTAGATCAGGGTAGAATCACAGCCTGCACGTGTTTCTCCAGGAAAGGTAATTTGACCGCTCTGACTTAATGATTGTCCACCTACCGTAAAGGTGTCACCTGCACAAATAGTTACGTCACGTATATCTGTAAAAGAAGGCAGCACCTCAAGGTGAACGGTAACTACAGAATCGCATCGTTGCTGATTTCCTGAAAAGATAACATTATACGTTCCCGTTTGTATAAATGATCTTTATCCAACAACCAATACCTCCCCTTGGCATATGGTATCAAATCGCTCAGTTT
>JABSSK010000600.1 GCA_013214265.1 Saprospiraceae bacterium
TTTTCTTTTCATAATCAGTGCCTAATTTACGGTTTTTACCAACTAAGACACTGGCTCGAATTTTGGGGAGAAGCATATTACTCAAGTAGCATAAGAATGGTTGCAGCACTCAAGATATCAGCCACCTGTTGTTTAATCAATTAGACCTATCTGAAGTTTGAGGGTACTTACATAGAATTATGAACAAAAATGCCCAAGACTTTCTATATTTATTTTTTTAACCTTCAAATTTCCTACATTAGTTTATTACCCTAGGAATACTATTTACATTTACTATAAGGTTCTACTGAACCCAAAGAGGTCATGTTATTGTAACTATTAAAACCTTTATATATGAAAACCACTAAACTTATTTTAATTATTACCTTACTAATTGGGCTCATACCTCGTAGCTATGGTAATGAACTGGCATTTACACTATCGAATGACAGCCAATTCCAGGATATAGCAAGCGAAATGATCGTAATTAAGGACCTCGAGAATCTACAAGAAAAATCTTGTCTTCTTAGTCAAAAGTTTGAAGAAATCGATCTCATCAAGGATCTTGACTCTGAAACGAGATCACAGGTATTTGTAAAGGCCTTTCAACTATACTTAGTTAATTATTCCAGCCTTACTCTTGCTGGAGAATCTGTATGTGATGAATGCCTAAATTTATATACACAATGTATAACCAATCCAGAGAGCTCTGGTGCTTTATGTTGGGTAATTTATACCCTTTGCGAGCTATTAGGCCTACCTAACCCAAATGATGACGATGGTGGCGGCTTTGGTGGGGGCAGCTCTGGTGGGGGCGGTGCTTCTGTTGAATGGTAATATATTCTTTAAGGATATTCAATATTTTGTTAATTCAGGCGATATATTAATTATATCGCTTGATTTATTTTCAATCGTTACTAATTATGGAAAATCTCGGTGTTCGTGTTCTTGTTAACGGAAAAGAAGTCTATAAAGCTGGTTTGAATGATCCTCAATTCATACTTTCTACTATCTTGAATATTATTAAAAAGAAGGAAGGAGATATACAGAAAATCGGAATTACCACTGGAGGATTTAATATTACAGCAAGTAATCATGTAAGCTGGCCTAATATAGAATTAAAAGAAGGTGATAAGATTTCTTATGAAATCATAACAGGCCCTTTTGATGATCCATCCGATGTACGTACTACATCTAAACTTGATCAAATCGAGCTTTTAAAAGGAATGCAGAATAAACTTAAGAATAGCTAGTTTTTTACAGGATTTGCTTGAATTATCATTTCCTTATATTGGATCACGTTTGATAACTGATTGGCAGCAGCAGAAATTCCTTTATAGAAGTTGCCTTTTTTGAATCTAGGGATAGCAGCTTTATCCAAAATCTTTTGAGCCTCATCATTATTAATATAAGCCTGAGCTCCAAAATTTAACTGTATCCTAGCTTCTCTGGTTTCTTTTGAAACGAGTATAAGTATCGTTCTTTTAGGTTTTTCTTCATACCCAAATAATCCCTTAACAAGGCTTGCAGCATATTCCTGGATATTATTAAAGCTCCCGATATTATCAGTAATAAGGATACCTACACGGAAACTATCTGGATCAAATTCTTTCTCCAGAAAGTCCTGCAATTTCTCTTCATCTGTTTCTGTTAAAAAATCCGGTTGGTCATAAACAAAAAAGGATCCATCAATTCCTTCATTAAATACTTGAGTAAAGGATTGATATGGTAGAAATAAGATGAGGAATAATAGCTTTCTCATGATTAAGAGTTATTGAGTTAATTCAACCACCCATTAAGGATATTTAGGATAAATCTTTAAAAAGTTAATAACTTTTTAAACCTCTCAGTCTTCAAATTAAAAATAATTTCGAAGGATCTCCTATTGAATTTTTCATGGAGTATATGTTTAAATTTAATATTGTCCTAAAAACGCAGGTTTTTGAGACTGTACTATACACAAAAATTTGGACAGTAGTTTAAGGTAAAAATAAACTGTTTAAATTTAAGGAAATGAGTAGACGTAAATTCACCTCAAAATTCAAGACCAAAGTAGTATTGGCCGCCCTCAAGTGTAAGCTTCCCATAATTGTTACCAAGTTTATTGTACAAAATTCTCCCATTTAAAAGTCATTGGAGGTAGATTATTCAAGGCCTCATGAGGCCTTGAATAATTGTATTCCTGCAACCATTCATG
>JABSSK010000601.1 GCA_013214265.1 Saprospiraceae bacterium
TTAATTGATCCCAACCTATTGATTCAATTTCAATGTTCATTTTTTTAGGGTACTACATTGTTTTATTGCACACAACGTTGCCGCTATGAAACGTGTCCCGAAGGGCATGATTTATAGCGATTGTTGTGCCTTCGTGTTTTTTATTTTTTGAAGTCATTGAAAAAGTCAATCAGCTTATCTATTGTGAAATAAGGGTTCCGCTGATGTTTTGGTAAATCAGCTTGGACATTTCTTCGCAATGTTTTAGCTCTGTCAATGGCTGTTTCTAACTCTTCTTTTAAGATTTCGTAGTGTTTCAGCTTAGTTTTGTGGTACTCAGGCCACTTAGTTTTTAGAAATCTCAAGGCTTCAGCCCCGTCTTGAAAGCTTCTCCCACAGTTCTCAAAATGTAGTATGAACCAATGCTCAATGCACATAGCACTGTAGGCAATGCAAAATTCCTCTGAGTCAACAATCCTAAAAGCTGCTTCTAGTTGTGGCCAATTGTCATGATCAAAAAACAGCCAAACTGAGTCATAGGAGTTCCTTTCTTTTCTGGCTTTTCTTTTTCTCTTTACTGCTTCTTCTGCTAAGCTTTTCGGGTCATTTCTGGAGTTGTAGTCAATTTCAATTGAAATTGACCTTTGAAGATGTCTTGGTAATTCACTTTGCAAAGATTTAGCATATAAATATTCAGTTACACCTTCGCAAAGTATTAGTATCCGTTTATTTGGCTTGCTAATCCTCATCACTCTGCATTTCAATGAGGAAGTCGGAATCATTGATAATTGGTGTTGCTCCAAACCTACCTGATGCATACCATTTATCTAGAGGAGTCCCTAATCGAATTCCTTTTATGTCAGAACATCTGTATAGGGATGTTGATCCAAATTCATCTTTCTCTGTAAACCATACTTGGTCTCTCCTAAAGCTGTCATTTGATAGTTGAGTTATGTCGTGTGTTGCAAAAATTAGTTGAGAATTTTTGGGATTGGTTATTTCATTATGAAATAGATTTATCAAAAATTGAGTAATGCTTGGGTGCATATTCTTTTCAAACTCATCAACAACTAATACCCTTCCTGTTTCTAGGGCATCAAGAATAATTCCACCAATTACAAACAGGCTTTTAGTTCCCGTTGACTCTTCGTCAATTTCAAAGTTTTCAACTCCAATTTCTTTTTCTCCATCAAAGAGAGGGTGTTGTGTTTTAATGTCATACTTATATTGATCCTGGAATCTTTCTTTTACATCATCAGGCATATTGCTTGGAAACTTATAACTACTCCAATCAACTTCTTCTGCTTGAATCCCAACAATACCTGTGTCTAATGCGCATATTAGTTTGTTAAATCTCTTAGAAAAATTAGAGTTATTATTTTCAGCTAATCTTTTTGCGTAGAGTTTGCTTAAGGAGGTTTCTCGATATTCTTCGAGAAAAGGAAATACCATCATACCTTTTCCAAAAAACGAAAATGCAGGAAGCAAAGACTCTACATTGTTTTCCGCTGCTTTTGAAAGGAATAGCTGATTTGGTAGCAGTAATTTTTCAATGGTTTTTTTTCCGCCTTTATAAGATTCACCGAATTTTATAGGACTACCATTCTTTCTTGTGAATAAAAGTGTTCGAATAGAGTTGGGGTAATGGTGAAGTTCTTCGAATTCAATTTTGTCTTCAGTGAACTTAATTTGGTAATAGTATTGGTTATTCTCGTGAGAAAACTCTATTTCCATTGAAACAGGAGACTTTGTATTTTGAATGTTTAGCTTGAACGGCTCAAATGGAGCAATCCGCTCGTCTGGTTTGAAACTAGAAGATCTCCTAACTAAAAATTCAAGGGCTTTAAATGCTCGAAGAAGACCACTCTTTCCCGAGGCGTTGGGACCATAGATGACAGCAGATTTGATTAAGTTGCTATTTCCGTTCTGGAACGTATTGGAGTCTAAACCACGCAGACTTGTCTTTGTCAATGAAAGCTCAACATTGTCACGTATTGATCTAAAATTCCTTACACTAAATCTGATTAGCATTGCTTTGTTTTTGTGCAAATGTCGTTGAAAAGCGTCAAATCAACAAGGATTTAGACCTGTATTTGCGTAATTTACGTAAATTAGGAGCTAAATATAGGTGGATTTATTAGTTCTTTACATGAGGCACAACAGTTAGTATAAGAATAGTAGCCGATTGCGTGGTA
>JABSSK010000602.1 GCA_013214265.1 Saprospiraceae bacterium
ACATGCCGATGGTTCCCGAGTTAGCTATTGCGGTCTTAGCTTGTGCCCGTATTGGAGCAATCCATTCGGTCGTATTTGCAGGCTTTAGTGCCCAAGCGCTTGCCGATCGAATAAACGATGCTACCTGCAAGATGGTTATCTGTTCCGACTTCAATCAACGCGGAACAAAAACCATCCCTGTAAAACAGGTTGTTGATGAAGCGCTCAATATGGGTTGTGATTCTATTGAATCGGTACTGGTCTACAAGAACAGTGATCAGGAAGTACCTATGATCTCGGGAAGAGATATCTGGTGGCATGATGCCTTGCATGGCCAAGATAGCCATTGCGAAGCAGAAGAAATGGATAGTGAAGACATGCTATTCATTTTATATACATCTGGTTCCACTGGAAAACCGAAAGGAGTAGTACACACGTGTGGAGGATATATGGTGTATACCGCTTTTTCTTTTAAAAATGTTTTTCAATATCAAGAAGGTGATGTGTACTGGTGCACGGCGGACATTGGCTGGATTACCGGGCACTCTTATATTGTCTACGGGCCATTATTAGCTGGCGCTACCAGTATTATGTTTGAGGGCGTTCCTACTTTTCCAGATGCAGGCCGGTTCTGGGATGTTTGTGATAAACACAGGGTCAATCAGTTCTATACAGCCCCAACAGCGATCAGAGCTCTGATGGCACAAGGGGACGAATGGGTTGACAAATATGAATTAAGTACCCTCAAGGTGCTGGGTAGTGTGGGTGAGCCCATCAACGAAGAAGCTTGGCAATGGTATTATGACAAAGTAGGAAAAGGGAATTGCCCCATTGTGGATACCTGGTGGCAAACAGAAACGGGTGGCATTATGATATCGGGACTAGGAAGTCATTCCCCCATGAAACCAGCCCATGCGGGCTATCCTATGCCGGGTATTCAACCTTGCCTTATGAATGCCGAAGGGCAGGAATTAGAAGGGAATGATATGGAAGGCTTACTGTGTGTAAAGTTTCCATGGCCTTCCATGCTGCGCACTACATATGGTGACCACGAGCGTTGTCGGACAACCTACTTCTCTGCTTTCGACAATAAGTATTTCACTGGTGATGGTGCCAGAAGGGTTGCTGATGGTATGTATCGCATTATTGGTCGTGTAGATGATGTAATCAATGTTTCCGGTCACCGAATGGGTACTGCCGAAGTAGAAAATGCGATCAACGAACATCCAATGGTGGTCGAATCAGCAGTTGTCGGATTCCCCCATGACATTAAAGGACAAGGGATATATGCCTATATAATAAGTAATGGACCCCTCGATCACGAAGAAGAATTTCGAAGGGAAGTACTTCAGGTCGTCACCAAAGAAATTGGTCCTATTGCCAAACCGGACCGCATCCAGGTAGTTTCAGGGCTACCCAAGACTCGCTCCGGAAAAATCATGCGCCGAATTCTACGAAAAGTAGCCTCTGGAGATACCTCCAATCTGGGAGATACCTCTACCCTACTCAATCCAGAAGTTGTGGAAGAGATAAAAACTGGTGCTGACCGTTTACGCTAAGCGCCAGCATGATTTGGAAACGGTAAGATACGCCGGCGGGGAGTTATATATTCTCCTGATCTTCCTAGTACGTTGGTGAAACCACAAACCATGAAAAATTAAACACATGAAATATCAGGAACTGTATGATCGCAGTATGGCCGCTCCGGAGTTATTCTGGGAAAAAGAGGCTCAAAATATTGCATGGTTTTCAGCGCCAAAACAATCCCTCTCTAAAGATGAAGATAATCTTGACCGGTGGTTTGCTGACGGCTCCCTGAATACATGTTATCTAGCACTGGATTATCATTTGGAAACGGGCCGTGGTGATCAAATCGCTTTAATTTATGACTCCCCGGTTACAGGTACTAAAAAGACCTATACCTTCCGAGCGCTGACCGAAAAGGTTGCACAATTCGCTGGTGTCTTGCAAGGACTGGGTGTTTCGAAAGGAGATACGGTAGTTATTTACATGCCGATGATCCCAGAAACAGCCATTGCTATGTTGGCTTGTGCTCGACTAGGCGCAATCCATTCTGTCGTTTTTGGAGGCTTTGCGGCCCACGAATTGGCTATACGTATCGATGATGCTCGCCCTAAGGTTCTACTAACCGCTACCGCTGGCATTGAATTGACCAAGATCATTCCTTATTT
>JABSSK010000603.1 GCA_013214265.1 Saprospiraceae bacterium
GATGATTTTAGGGTATTCCGCAGAATTCGAAAATAATACCAGCTGGCGTTTTGTGGATGCTGCCTATACCTTTCCTAATCCGAGCAATCCGTGGTCGTCCGGCTTTCCGGAGGTAGTGAATATCAATAATCTGTCCGGACAGCTAGCAGGGGCTAATTTTATAGCCATCAAAGTAGGGGACGTCAACCTAACTTCTCGGGTGAATAATGGATTTTCTGATGATCCGCTACGTTCCATGCAAAAAGAGCTTTCTATTGCTGTACTCGATAAACAGTTACCTTTTAATCAAATCCAAGAGATTCCTTTCTATTTGCCGGAAGGTGTTATAGCTGAAGGGTATCAGTTTACTTTGCAATACCATACTGAGGATATAGAAATCATTGATGTGGTTCCAGGACTATCCCAGTCGGATCAGTTTGGGCATTTCCCTGCTTTAGGTATTCTTACCACAAGTTGGTACCGACGAGAGGGTGATATGAGTCATTATCCTATGTTCTCACTCCAGGTAAAAAGTAAACGCCGTGACCAAGTCACCATCCGAGATGTGCTGAAGCTCAATAGCCGTGTGACGCCGGCTGAAGCTTACGATTCAGATGGTTTACTAATGCAACCCGTACTTTTATTTACCGAAGAGAAACCTACTGACGGTTATGCTATGCTTCCGGTGGTTCCTAATCCATTCAGGTCAGCGGCTACGGTACGCCTAGTATCTCCGAAAGCAACCCAAGGAAAGTTGGTATTTTATTATAGTGATGGTTCTTTGCTGCGAACCACCTTGATCCAACTGGTTGAAGGCTTGAATACGATACCTATTGATAAAGCAGACTTTCCAGCCGGTCTGATCTACTGCAAGTTTGTCCATCCGGATTTTCAGGCGATTCGAAAAATGATCGTGCTGGAATAGCTAATATGTAGCTCAGGAATGATACGGAACAGAAATAACTCCTGCTACTAGAACGGAATACGACGTGGGCGCTGGACAAATAACAGAATGTCTAGCGCCCGCATCGTTTTATTCGGTGATTTCATCCTCGTTTAATTGCGTGAAATCTGTTTGTGCCAGATACACCAGCACAAAACCACCTAATACCAATACTATTTTCAACATAAATGAAGGTAACGGGCCAAACCAGTCCATCCAGAGCAACATACTTAGCTTTACGCCAACCATAGTGAGCCCTAAGGATAGAAAACCTAACACAATCATCAGAAAACCAACCAGAGTCCAAAGGGCTTTATTCTTGTTCATGGCATGAATTTTTATTTGTAAAAGAAACACCCGAAGAGAAATCCTGTTTATAAAAACAGAGACACAAAAATAAATAATCTCATGCGTTAGATCATCATCTGGGTGCTATCATTCTCTTGTAGTGCTAACTTCTGGACGAACGCACTATTATAGTCGATGGAACTATGTATCGATGAACCCACTTTTTTGTATTATGCTTGCGGAAATTGGAGCAGTTTCTCCCTTTGAATCGCCCTGACATATACCTTATGATAAAACTAATCGAGTGCCCAAGAGATGCGATGCAAGGCATAAAAACATTCATTCCTTCAGCGCAAAAAGCAGCATATATCAATACTTTATTGCAGGTTGGGTTTGCGACTATTGATTTTGGCAGTTTTGTGTCTCCGAAGGCGATTCCTCAGATGCGTGATACAGCACAGGTACTTGGTATGCTGGATCTTTCGAATACAGATACCGAATTATTGGCAATTGTAGCTAATAGGAGAGGGGCTCGAGATGCGGCACAGTTTGAGGAAATCTCCTATTTGGGGTATCCATTTTCGATTTCTGAAACGTTTCAACTCCGGAATACCAATGCGACTATAGAAGAAAGCTTGGAACGGGTGGCTCAGATACAGGCCATTTGTACCACAGCCGGCAAACAGATGGTTGTTTATATTTCAATGGGTTTTGGCAATCCCTACGGTGACCCATGGAATGTAGGGATTGTTCAGAAATGGGTGGACCGCTTGCGGGCGATGGGTATTACAACCTTCCAATTGTCTGATACGATCGGAGTGGCAAATCCAGATAATATTGCCTATCTATTTAGTAACCTAATTGCCGCTTATCAGGATGTTGCATTTGGAGCCCATTTTCATACAGTACCCAGTAAGTGGAAAGAAAAAATAGAAGCAGCCTATAAAAATGGTTGC
>JABSSK010000604.1 GCA_013214265.1 Saprospiraceae bacterium
CATCGCGATAGTAGCGGAAATTGTCCCCTGATGGATCTTGTGCTATCTGTTCCGCTGCAATAGGATTAGCTGCAGCTAAACTCTGAATATAATCCGCAAACTTTACACGCTCTGCATCATCGTCAAGCCCATCCAAACCAACGTCTTGCTTACGACGGGTTTCCTCATCATTATCAAAAGCCTGAGTGATTTGCTGGCCAATTGGAACAACCGATAAGTTAGTTGTATCCACCCTTCGACTAGGGTTAATTGGGCCCGGCAACCCATTCTCAAAGAATTTTCTGGAGTCGCGCATGATGTCCTCTGAGATATTACCCAGATTGATATATAATGTTCCCTCTTTACGGTCAATATCATCAGCGGGCATCATAGGATCGTCAGGGTCCAGAAAAGGTGACAGCATCCAAAACTCAAGAAATTCAATGTTAGCTGTTTGAAAGTCATTGGTATTCAACGCCCGCATTATACCGGCCCAGCGTGTTTCCGGATCCCTAAGCTTTATATTTTGCCCCTCAATCCGGACCCCACTCGAAATCCCTGGGAATCCGTCCGGAGTATCGAAGTTGTAAGGACCCCGTTCATCAGGAAAATACGTCATATCCAATGTTTGAATATTCGGCAACTGATCCGGTGGAATCTGAGCATTTGGAAAAACTTCTTCCTGAGGTACTTGGCTCGTGTAGGGGTTCGTTCGATCAGAACCATTTCGAGCAGACTGATCGATCCGGTACCAACTCATTTTCGCACGGTTGGAATTCGAACGGCGGTCATTCACCAATTGGCTTTCCGGTAATACAATACCATTACGAGGGTCGTTATTCTGTGGCACCGAAGCCAGATACCAGTTCAGTACGGGTTGGCGTAAATCAAAACTACTAGCACTACCCTCAAAATCATCAATCATAACCACCCCACCCTGATCTTCACGGGTTTGGTTAATTGCCTTGGAGTGGCCCGGTTTCAGTAACGCACCTTCTGCACTTACGGTTCTATTAGAAGGTGCTTTGGTTGAAAGTCCTGGAATAGCATCTACCATCTTGGTCAACCACGGTGCCTCTCGGCTTAAATTCACATCAAGTCCGTAAATGGTATTATTGATCGGGTCGTCCCCAATATTCACTTTTTGCGTAAATGGACGCTCAAATAATTTTAATACCGTACCCCCAATATTAAAGTTCTCATCTACACGATAATCTGCGCGGACTCCGAACATACTTTTCGTCTGAAAACCAAAAAGGGTATTATCCTCAAAACTAGCATTTACGGGAACGCCAGAATTTAGAATAGCATCGTTGAGAATCCGTACCCGCCCAATATTGTAATCAACTTCATAATCCACTCCTTCTTGTAACAACTGCCCCCCTGCCGTTACACGTACTGATCCTGGCGGAATATTAAAAGAACCCAGTGATATTTCAGAAGAAACACTCGACTTATAACTACCTCGAATCAAGTATCTGTTTTTTTCCGCAAATTCTCGTGCCAAAAAGACTGTAGAATCATATAACTCCTGATAGGAGTACTTTTCCCTTAACGCCGGGTCATCAATCTGTCGGGCCAGACTCTCACCGAATGGCTCCAAAACCGGAAACATGATACGCCCATTGTTAAGGTTAATGGTGAGTCCTGGCACAAAGTCAAAGACTCCATCTGGCTGAGGATCACCCTGAACGTTCAGTTTATCCAAATTAAAAACCCGTAGTAAAGGCTGCCCAGCTAAGTTTGTTTCGGGTAAAAAACGTTTATCACCACGACCTGGATCCTCGTAAAATACATTTAAGCGGAAATCTTTTTGGTCCACACGGAACGCACCAATAGAATATACATTTTTCATCATCAAATCCCAGGTAGGATCGGTGGTTCGCTGCGTCGTACTTTTCAGCATTTTGACGAAAAGCACATTCAAAGAAGAATCAGGAGTAGTGCTTTCCTGATTAATGGAAAGCTCACCAACTTTGTAGTTTTTACCATTATAAGAATATTGAAATGCAACCCCCACTACCTGGTCGGGCTGTACATTAACGTTCAGCGATATATAACCAAGCTCCGGATGGAAATCATATTCTGAGCGATTCAATTTTCGAGCACTGACCTTTTCAAAATCACTTGATTGCTGAAGACCAAACTCGCCTGACTGTAGAACAGAAACCGCTTGATCGATTTCAC
>JABSSK010000605.1 GCA_013214265.1 Saprospiraceae bacterium
AATAGTCCAGGATTTAGCCGTATTTTCATCAACATATAGGACAATATGTGTGGTTATTTAAAATTGCGAATGCGCAGATATCAATAGCGAATATTTTACCTAGGGTTAACAGTCTGTCTTCAACCCAGATGCGCCTATGTTCGTATGATTGGCCCGTTAGGTTGTCTTGACCACAAAGAAATGCACGGCGTACACAACGGCTAATGCAGTGGTAGTAAGGAGTTTCGTGAAGACAAATTTGCTGGCTTCTTGGTTTTGGCATGTTGATTCTCATCCTTGAGTGTATTTTTCGAGCTGGTTGTATGTTTGTTTCGGTTAGATTACCAGTTTAGAGGGGGTAATCATATTGCTTTGGGGTGGGTGCCTAAATAATTTGAGTGGCCTAATTAATTTTTCTGAAAAGTGAGTACCTTTCCACGCTATTCACCATTAATTTATTTATTAGCTACAAAATTTCAAATTTCACTTATAACTATACGTTATAAGAAAAGTTCCTCCTTAAGGTGGGTGGCCTAATTAATTTTACAAAGGACAGCGGCGGAAAGCCCTTTAAATGAAGCAGCAATGCAAATAAAGGTCAAGTACCCAAAATAGCAAACTGGAATGGACAAACCGAAGGCATTTATTTTATAAATACCCTCCCCCTAGCAAGCACTATACAACAAGCCGTGCTTAATACAATATATCGAGTGCCTGGCATTCAAGTAATTTCACCCCATGTTAGTAGTAATATGACTGACTCTGCTTACGAGATAAATTTTTTCTTACAAGCGAATATAGACTCTCGACGACTAACTGAGCCAAAAGGGATTAGAATTGGGAATCATTGGCTCACAGAAGGCAGTCCAGTGATCATCACTGAAAACTCATATGATTTAGACTTATATAATGGAATGACTGGAAAATTAGTTTCATTAGACGCTGTCAATGGTGAAATGACTGGTACTTTTCAATTTGACCATGACTCATCACTTGTAGTTTTGAACACTCAATCAATGTACGAACTCGCGATTCAATTGGCTTATTGTATCTCTATCCACAAGAGTCAAGGCAGTGAATATGAATCAGCACTTATCATTTGTGCTGTTGATAGTGAAATGATAGAGCGAAGCTTGATGTATACTGCTATTACTCGGTGTAAAAAACTTTGTTTAATTGCAGGCTCTAGAGAGATATTCAATACTGTTTGTGTAAAACCAAATAGATCTGACACCCTACATGTAGGGCTTCATTTATAGATATGTGACTACGTATAATATTGAGACAACTCCCTTATACCGAAATTCAGTTTTAAAAGGGTACTACTTATCTTTCACTTTAAAATAAAAAAATACTCTAGGAGCTAAATATCCTAAACCAGCATATACAACTACTACATTTAAGTTAAAAAACATTCCTAGGAAAACGTAAATAAAATATAGGTATATTTCCCAAGGAAAATCTTTATATATTTGATTATTAAATATGAATATATTGATTATCGGGATAAAAAGACCACAATAAAAATAAATCCAGTCCCCTCTGATGCCAATATATTCATATAACAGGTAAAACAAGACTACGGATATAATTCTAGATATTTGATATTCAGAACTCAGCATTACTCTTTCTCAAAAAAATACTCATAAAAAATTTATGAGTATTTCGTTTAATTATATATAAATTTAAATGTAGTTCGTTTCTACAACATCAAGATATGCAGAACTGCTTGGTTCGTTAAGTAAATCTTCGTCACCACCGTCATCGAAGCTAGAATAGCTTTGAACTAATAATTGAAGTGACTGCTCTAAAACCTCACCTTCGCTAAGGTTACTTCCACCTGTTCCATCACTAGCAAACTCTATCACTTCAATACGTTCAGTCCCATTGATATAACCATCAACAACACGGATTGAACCATTGTTAGCTGCATTGTCTGGGTCAGTAATAGTAATAAGCAAATCACCACCTGAATTATGAGAAAAACTCACCATATCAGGGGTAATGTCAGCACCAAAAATGAGTTTGTCGGTATAACTTGTTTCCGTTCCGTCATAACCACTTTCCTGTATAACATCATTGCCATCACCCAAATTATAATGATAGTTATCTTGGCTGTAACCACCCGTTATTGAGTCATCGCCTTGTCCACCAGTAATATTGTTCGTGTATGATTTAGAG
>JABSSK010000606.1 GCA_013214265.1 Saprospiraceae bacterium
CCAAATCTACTAAAAACATGATTATTCAAATCCAAGTAGGTTAATGATAAACCTTAAATTTACTGGTGAATTTCGGTTCTGAATGTGCTTGATAAATAGTAAATTTAAAGATGGGTGTCTGGATTATTTTTGGATTATTTAAGATGGGTGTCTGGATTATTTATGTTGAAATTCAGTTGAATGAATCTTACTGGTTGATTTTTGTACTATTTGAATTAAATGGTGAACAGTTTATAGGGGTAGTCTCTAAATTTTTAATTGTTAGTTAGGTTAGCAACTAGATAACTGTTTGTAAATCGGTAGTTTATCCTTAAGGTAATGACATTGATTGCCACATAGCAGAAGTTAGCAGCTGAGGAAAAAATGCTAATTCGAATTAGCTTTTATATCTATAACGCACATGAAGCGGTTATTTACAGTTGGTTATACTAGAGCGAAGCGAAAAACCAACTGTAAATTGTCCATTTGAATTAGGTGTTAAAATTAAGAACCTAAATCAGCTAATTCTTCAACAATTATTTTTGATATAAGCTCAATATCCCTAAGTTCATCCTCTGCATCCCAAGAAAAAGCAGCTATTTCTATATTAACAGCCACATCTCCAAACGTTCCGTAATCGGTAGTGTAATTACCTTGAGAAAAGCTAGCTAACTTTTGTTGTGTGCCATCTAAAACAAATACGCTATGAGATATATGTGGTTTATTTAAAGCTTTACCACCGTAATTAAAGTTTCTTTTATAGTTAATATTTAAATCAACAGAAAAGCCTTTATTACCCACTTTTGCTGCATATATTCCTTTTTCTTTCATTTGAGCAATTAATGATGTTTCAAATTGTTTTTTTAATTGCTCTTGAGTTGCAAAAGATTCGTCTCCGAGGATAGCTCCATGACCAAGCTCTAGATTTACAACAACTGAACTTATATTATATTGTGTTTGATTACTTTGTAATTGAGTTGGCTCAACGTGATATACATAAGGGCTTGATGCACAACCAGCTAATGTTAAAGCAAATATAAATGGTAATGTTTTTTTCATGATAATACCTCTAGTTTATGATTTAATTTAAACGTCCAAATATCAGATTAAAAAGCGTGAACTAAAATGGAGCGAAGCGAGCAGTCTGCTATTTTAGTCCTTGTTAACCTGTTTTTCATACAAGTTTAGTTTAAAAAATACACAGTTGTTAATTATTAGGTGACGATATTTAAAATCTGATGCCATTTTTACTCAAAATCAACTCAGATTTTAAATCTCAACTTTATGTGCGGAACGTCAGTTCTACCATTAAGTTTAGCGCCTGACCAAGCTAGGTTTCTTACGATCATATCGCTTGAATGATGAAGCGCGGTTTCAAGTTGAACAATATCATGCGAGTTTTCTGCATTAACATTTGCACCGCGTTTTATTAAATATTGAAGAATCACGTAATCTTCTTTGTTTATCGCAGCAACCAAAGGAAACCCATGATCTTGATGATTAACACTCCCTTAACTGAAAATATAACTTTGTGATTGATTGTAAAGCCATTATCGAGACTACTAACACATTATGTATAGATTTTTCTCAGTAATATGACGAAAATGATACATTAGAAAACAGATGGAAAAAAATTAAAAAATAACGTCAGGAATGCGCACCGAGTTGCCATTAAATCTAAGGCGCTAAGTGCCCTTAAGCGCGATAGGGTATGAAATTTATACTACACAAAATTCAGATAAATCGCTATTAATCGAATGTCCGCTTTCGGTGTTTTCAATTAAATCTGAGTATTAATTCCTCCAAGTTTCAGGCTGTAAATTTGAATAATTTCATTATCTAATGAAGGGCTGCTTTGTCGGAACAGTTGCCATTAGATAAACAAAGGCTAACGTCAGCTTTCGTATCTAAACAGTCTATTCTGAGGTCGTTTTTGCATTCAGGAAATGATCTTTTCTTGAGGTGAAAGCGACACAAATTATAATTCACATTAGCACCAAACGAGATAGAAAATTAATTTGGGGTTAATGTATACCAAGGTATTAGCCATAATTTAGCTAATCCAAAAAACAACATTGGCACAATATTTTCTATCTCGCTTTGTGCCCCAAAGCGCCCTAGGATGCAGAACAAAAAACCAATCTTCTAGCCAGATGCAAATATGTA
>JABSSK010000607.1 GCA_013214265.1 Saprospiraceae bacterium
TATTAGTAGGTGCTGTTGCCAATATGCGCCCTGACTTATGGGCTGGCATCATTGCTGCAGTACCGTTCGTCGATGTTGTTACGACCATGCTCGACGACACCATTCCACTTACTACTTTTGAGTACGATGAATGGGGTAACCCCAACGACCCCATTTATTATGACTATATCAAATCCTATTCGCCTTATGATAATGTAGAACCAAAAGCATACCCACCAATGCTCGTAACTACAGGCCTCCATGATTCACAAGTACAATATTGGGAGCCTGCTAAATGGGTGGCTCGCTTGCGTGACCGCAAAACAGATACCAACCCCTTACTGTTCCATATTAATATGAAAACTGGCCATTCTGGCGCTACAGGGCGATTTGAGCGCTACAAAGAGTTAGCACTTGAATATGCTTTCTTACTAGACCTAGAAGGGAAAATTGACTTGTAAACGTAGTGCCTGAGGCTTTGGCCTCAGGCACTAGACCCAACATAACCCTAATCGCATACGGAGAGGACCAAAAATTAAACGTGCTTAACAAGTACCTCGATCAGCCGATCTATTTCCTCCACCGTATTATGATGCGAGAAGGAAAACCGAATTGTGGTACGAATATCGCCCGGCATTAAAGCGTCCAGAACATGTGATCCAGCATCACTCCCTGAAGTACAAGCACTACCTCCTGAAACACTTATTCCTGAAATATCCAAATTGAATAGTAACAACTCGCTTTTTGCGGAAGCAGGAAAACTAACGCTTAATATTTTATAATGGCTGTCGCCAAAAGGATCCCCGTTAAAGGTTACCCCGGGAATAGCCGCTTGCAATCGTTTAGCCAAATGATCGCGAACGGTCCGAATCTGTTGTTTGTGCTTGTCACGTGCTCCCCATTTCAATTTTAAAGCCTCAGCCATACCTACAATCCCCGTTATATTTTCGGTACCAGCCCGCATATTTCGCTCTTGAGACCCTCCATCAATAAAAGGCTTAATCTGATTATTACTATTGATGTAAATAAAACCAATACCCTTCGGACCATAGAACTTATGCGCTGATCCGGTCAAAAAGTGAATCGGTGTATTTGATACGTCTATGGGAAAATAACCCATCGTCTGTACGGTATCCGAATGAAAAAGTATGTCGCGCGCTGCACACCACTCCGCAACCTGGTGCAATGGAAGCATCGTACCTATCTCATTATTGGCATGCATTAAAGAAACAAGCGTTTTGGGTGCATCCTTTTGATCCATTAGAACTTTAAGGTGTTCCAGGTCAATATGCCCAGAAGATTCTTGCCGAACATAATCAATAATCACACCTTCCGTTTCCAAGCGGTCTAAACAATGAAGTACTGCGTGGTGCTCCGTTCTAGCTGAAATGATACGCCTTACCCCCAAGTCACGAACGGAACACTTGAGTGCCATGTTATTAGATTCCGTCCCACAGGAAGTAAAAAATATCTCCCCAATAGAAGCATGCAAAAGCTGTGCAATTTCTTTCCGAGCCTGCTCAATACGTGTTCTCGCTGTTCTGCCTTCCCGGTGAATAGATGATGGATTTCCCGGATATTCCATCAACACCTTTGCCATTTCCTGAGCTACTCTCGGGTCAACAGGCGTTGTTGCGGCATTGTCAAAATAGATACGGTCCATGATATTGGTTTATTCGTTACGTTTATAACATTTGATCGCACAAGAAATAGCTTTCGTTCCTGCAAGATATAATCAGGTGTAACTATTTTCCTGAACGGGTTCCATTAAACAGTGCGGCAAACTACGTAAAAGTTAAACGATTTGTAAAGTAAGGAGGTAAAGAAAATCATGCCATACTGAAAAATAAAGAATTGTCCCGTTATAAAATGTACTATCTAGCTAAAGCAATACCTAAAGTGGGTCGTCTTTACCGCTCACCAAAGACTATCCATGACTGTACTTGTATAAGGACAGGATGCACGCCTCCACGCATCCTGTCCTATCCATTATATATGCATTAAAATTGCCGTATCATCCGCTTGGTATCGATAAGCTGGTCATCCACGATCAGCGAATAGGTGTAGGTGCCAGCGGGCAGGTTACGGGTTTGCAGATCGATATGACCCGCCCCCACGGTGGGCAAAGGAATTCGCTGTAGTTC
>JABSSK010000608.1 GCA_013214265.1 Saprospiraceae bacterium
AAGGTTGTTAGGTTGGATTTGGGATAGATGAAAGATCCTGTTAGGAATTCTTCTCCCATTTCAGGCCATCCTGTAATCTGGGATTCATCAATGCGCTGTTCGGAAAGCATTCGAGTTTGGAGGAAGTATTCAAGGGTATGCTAAGTTTGAAATCATGAAAAAGAAGATTTATTGTTCTATGCTTTTTACCTCAATGAGCATAAAAACAAGACATGTAGAATACTGCACTTCATAGGAACATTATTGGTGTTTATAGCTTTAGGAATAGCATTGTATTTCAATACTTGGCAGTATTGGTTAGCTATACCTGTTACAGGTTACGGCTTTGCTTGGGTAGGTCATTTCTTCTTCGAAAAGAACAAACCTGCTACATTTAAGTATCCTCTATGGAGTCTATTCTCCGATTTTAAGATGTTCTTCCAACTGCTATCGGGTAAGATAAAGTTTTAAGATAATGCGAGGTTGTAAATGAAGTTAATGTTTGCTTTTAGAGTAATTACAGCTCAGTTATCTCTTCTTGTGAAATAATTATATCTACCAATATCTAAGATTACATCTCCTAGTATGTCTATGTGAGGGCTAAAACTTGTTATTATAACATTCATTCTAAGAGGTTTCTTAGATTCAATAATCTCCTTTCCTGTATGCATCATATTGGGAAAATCTTTTAGCACAAGGTTTTTCCCGGAATACACCCAAGTATCTGACTTTTCATAGAGTAATTCATTCTTGTCTCTAGTCCTTATAACTCTTCTATATGAATTGTCTTCGAACATAATCAAAGAATCTATAATATAGCTATCGCTATGAGAAATGTATGAACCTATTAGCTCTTTTTCTGGAACATAGAAAGAGCAAGAGTAAAACAGTATTGATAGTATAACTAATGTAATTTTCTTCATGATTATTAGTGTTTTTCAACCAAATAAATCTATTGTATAATAGTATCTATTAGGCGCTTATGTTTAAAAATTTTATTTTTGATGATGTCCTATATTAAAAATAAGCTAAAAGAGACAATCAAAGCACAACTTTTTTCTTTTAGTTAAAGATAAAAAAGAGAATTTGTGATAGTGATATGTTAAACTGTATTAAGTAGTGCTTGCTGATACTAACAGTATAGTAGCTTTTTTTCGGGGGGAAAAAATTGGAGATGTAAGATAGAGTCAACATCATACACAGAATGTCGCTTACTACATAGAACAGAGTAGTGTACACAATAGCGCCTAGTGTCAAGTAGCGGCCGTACTATACTATACAATCAACAACACTAGAGCAGCCGCCAACTTATCATATACACATAAAAACAAAATTTTATCACTTTTTGTATATGTAAACTGATTTTTTTTGTTAAAATAGAATGTTATAAAAATAAGATTAAAATATTTTGTAATCAATAATTTTTAAATTTTTCTTCTAAATTACGCGTTATCGCACGAAACAGCTGATTTTCGGCGAAAATCAGCTATTTTACCTATGAAAGGATTAGCCGATTCAGCTGAGGCCCTAAATTGACCAAACTAGATATATTATTTGTTAATTTTAAGCAAAAAAAAATGATCTAGGTTACGAATTTACTTCACAACAGCCAGTTTTATGTACTGCGACCCAGCTGATTGTAAGCATTTACGTGTGAGCCGGCCCGGCCCGGATATGGGCCTCACAATTCACATCAACATTTATTTAAGACAAAAATTATCTCAAAATCTTAATTTTCGATTCGTTTTTTAAAATCAGCAACAAATTTCAATACTAAAAATGAAATGAAAAAAATATTTAATTTTACTAGATAATATTGTTAGTTTGGTAATTGCAGGGCCCCAACGCCAGCGTTGATGTTAATGATTAATTGAATAAAAGATTTTGTGAAGAAAACATATTTCTAAAAGTAATTCAAATTATTTAAAATAAATTTTTAAGTTCAAACTAAAAAAATATGTTTGCATAAAAGATAATTCATTTTATTATTTTTTGTTTGGCTACCCTGCGATTTTAGTGTAGTTATTTGACGATCATGACTCTACTGGATCTGCTGTGGTATTTATTGCTTGCTGCGCGCGATTTTAACAAATGGACGTCCATTACAGACAGGGGGAAGAATGAGAAGAAATCGCGT
>JABSSK010000609.1 GCA_013214265.1 Saprospiraceae bacterium
CCGATGTATTCCCTCTCGGATCAGCCGATCCCGTTCCTGCATAAATAACATTAGAATTAGAAGGCGCAATCGCAATCGCACCCATCGAACCACCAAAAAAACCATCGGTGATATTCGTCCAGGAATTCCCTGCATCGGAAGTCCGCCAAACACCCCCACCGGTCGTACCCATCAGGAATGAATGCATTTGCCCCGGATAACCCGCCACTGCGGTCGACCTGCCACCTCGAAGCGGACCTACCATTCGATACTTCATACCAGAGAATACAGTAGAATCCATCTTTTGGGCTGGCAGAGGTGATGAAACGCCAGTAAAAAGAAAAAAGAAAATGCAAAGGGGAAGAAGCCCCCCACAAATCGTCTTGTTCATACTATCCATTTTTTATAAAAGATACAAAATACCATTTGGAGGGAAAAGCATTCCTAGAGAATATCCTGTTCAGGAACAATGGTATTTATGATTCCCCTATTTTAATGAGATACTTTTTTCGACACATTATCCAAACCATTCCTAAATCAGATGTCTCTTCATTTTAAATTTTCTGATGACCCTAAAAAGGATAATCACCAAAATGACATTTCTGGAAAGTATAGGTCGACTGCATAGCTTGATTTTCAAAAACACTATACCATGTAGCCCCGAAAGCTAATAAATCGTCTTTTTTGTCAGCCATCCTCAATTGCATTTAGCATTCATATAATCCTTTTCAAATGGACAGATCACCGGTATCCGGGAATCCTTTAACCGTGAATAACAGCCCCACCTCGATGGGCACGAAAAGCCTCAATGGGCATCTCTTACTGATAATTATTTTATCCATATCAAATTATTTCAAAAAGGGTTTAGAATTCCAAATTCTGGACTATATTTGGTTAACCCGCCAGAAAGCCACTTTATCTTTTGCGTTTTCTGCTTTTTCTATTAAAACCATTAGTTTTTTACCCCAAAAATCAACGTGATAATTTTACTTTTTCCAACCATGCAAATGCAATTTCTATGCTAAGGACATTCTGGATTCTTTGTCTGGGTCTTATTCCGGCCTTTGCTGTTTCCCAAAACATAACCGGTATAGTTACAGACAAATCAACATCCGAGCCACTAATCGGAGCCAACATCCTAGTTAAGAGTACTCGTTTGGGTACCAGTACGGATATAGATGGACGCTTCTCTTTAGCCGCTCAGATAGGAGACACCCTAGTTTTCTCCTATACAGGATATCAGTCTATCGAAAACGTTATAGTATCTACCAGTACACCGCTTACCGTGGCATTATCCGTAACCAACATCGAACTTACTGAACTGGTTGTTATTGGTTATGGTACCACTACAGTAAAAGATAATACGGGTTCTGTAGCATCCCTGAGCGAAAAAGACTTTAATCAGGGGAATATTGTCACACCCGAAAACTTACTAAACGGGCGAGTAGCTGGCGTTACCGTAAGCACTGGTGGTGCCCCAGGGTCGGGATCAGCCATACGCATTCGGGGAGGGTCTTCCCTGAGTGCCTCTAATGATCCCTTAATTGTAATTAATGGTTTACCCATTTCCAATAGCGCCATTGGCGGTGGTCGGTCAATCTTATCTACCATCAACCCTGCAGATATAGCATCATTTACCGTTCTAAAAGATGCATCAGCCACCGCAATTTATGGGTCCAGAGCTTCGAATGGTGTAATTATCATAACCACAAAGGATGGTGGTAAAAATCTAAAGGTTGATTTCAATACCCAGCTTGGTTACAGTACATTACCCAATACATTAGACATTTATTCGGCGGATGAATTTCGAGCACTTGTTGCGGAACGCCGTCCAGATCTGGTGAACAAACTCGGTACTGCCAATACCGATTGGCAGGATGAAATCTATGATAATACTCTCTTTCAAAATTATAACCTCGCGGTTACAGGAACGCTTTTAAAAAAGGTACCAACTAGACTTTCTCTAGGATTTACTAACCAACCTGGTATTCGCATTACGTCCCAATTTGAACGTCGTTCCGCTTCTTTGAACCGCACGCCTACCTTCCTAAATGCTACCCTAGCAGTGAGAGTTAATGTGAATGCATCGCAAGAGAGGAGCCGGTTTGCGTCGGGTCAGGTGGGCAATG
>JABSSK010000061.1 GCA_013214265.1 Saprospiraceae bacterium
GCTCACACAGTTTGTGCCCCGTCCGAATGCTCTCTGCGAAGCACTGAAGCCGCCGCCGACAACCGTATTATTGATCTGGTTCAGCACCGAAAGAGCCGGTTGTTCCACCATCAACATCATCCCAAAGTGGCGTTCCATCTGCAGGATTAACACCTGCCCATGTTTCCATGAAGAAGGTACGAATCGGGCGTCCTTCACTGTATACCTGAGAACCGTTAAGGATATCTTCGCCACCAGGTAGTTCCAGAATCTGGTTTTTGTTAGCAGAGAAGTTTGCATCGATGTTCCAAGTGAATCCACCTGGGCGGCTAGCTACAACTGGAGCTAGGGATAGAGTAACCTCAATACCTTTGTTTTCGATACGACCGATGTTACGTGTAGCTGTATTGAAACCAGAAGTACGAGAAACAGGTACATTCAGTAACAGATCAACACCTTCACGACGGTAGTATTCAACGGTACCACTTACGCGATTCTTTAGTAAGCCAAAGTCTAAACCGATGTTCATGTTGTTGCTAGTCTCCCAAGTTAGATCAGGGTTAGCAATCTGTGTCGGAGAAGAACCAGGCGTATCTTGGTAATTGTTTCCGAAGCCGTAAAGCTCGAGTGACTCGAAGTTGCCAATTGCCGCGTTAGCTGTGATACCGTAGCTGGCACGTAAGCGTAAGTCGGACAAGATGTCAATACCAGCCAAAAAGTTTTCTTCGGATAGTAACCAAGAAGCACCTACCGACCCGAATGTAGCAAAACGGTTGTTGGCACCAAAACGAGAAGAACCGTCGCGACGGATAACAGATGTGAAGAAATATCTATCATCGTAGTTGTAGTTCAACTGACCTAATACAGAAACGAAGGCGTATTCATCACGGAAACCACCGACACCTTGCGGGTTAGCAGCACTGTTCAAGGTTTGTAACTGACCAGAAGCCAAACCAGTACCGTTAGCTAAGAAATTTTCACGATCTACTTCTTGGTATTCAAAACCAGCTAAAGCGTCGATGTTGTTTTTGTCACCAATAGTTGTGAAATATTTCAATAATGACTGTGACGTCACGGAGATATTTTCGTTGAAGTAGTTATCAATTTGACCATCGGTATCAGAACCATCATTGGTTGTAGGATCGAAGAAACGGTTTTCCTTGGTCGTCAAGAAGTCAACGTTGGCTACTTGTGTGAATTTCAAGTTTTCAAGGATATTATAATCTGCTTGCAACTTGGTAATCACACGTAGTGTATTGGTATTTACTGAGTTCAATGGTAGTGAATACAAGAAGTTGTCCGGGAAAACACCGCCCCAGCCAGCTTCAGCACCAGTAAAATAAGAACCATCTTCCTGAAATGGATATGCATTCAATGGAGAGTTGGTAAATACACCCAAAAGCGGAGAAGCAAAACGGTTACCCGCCGTTGCGTTCAGGTTTTGAGCATAAGAACCATTCACATTCAGAGAAAAGCTAAGCTTATCTGATGCACGGTGATCGATGTTAGAACGCAGAGACAAGCGATTAAATGCAGACTCGATAAGCGTACCTTGTTGATCAAAGTATCCACCAGATACAAAGAACTTTGTTTTGTCATTACCACCACGAGCCTGAAGCTCCAGATTGGTCGTCTGACCGGTACGGAAAGCAGCTTCCACCCAGTCGAAAGTTTGATCCAATAAAGAAGTTGGACGGAATTGATCAGCATCAAAGCCTGAGTTTGTCAGGATTGTACGCTCGTATTCCAACACTTCTTCGGCGGTCATAACGTCGAAATCAGTAGCACCAGTAGGGCTAGTCAATCCGTATTGCACCTTAGCAGTGATTTGTGACTTACCCGCAATACCACGCTTGGTAGTGATCAGAACAACTCCGTTGGCACCTCTTGAACCGTAAAGAGCAAGTGCAGAAGCATCTTTAAGTACAGTAACGTTGGCAATGTCGTTAGGGTTGATGTTAGCCAAAGCATCAGAACCTTGACCACCTACGGAGGTGAAGTTTCCTTGCTCGACGATAACCCCGTCGATTACGTATAGAGGAGAACGGCCAGCAGTGATTGATCCGGTACCCCGTACACGAATATCGATAGCTGCACCAGGCTGTCCTGTACCAGCTGTGGTTAATACACCTGCCGCACGTCCCTGGATGATTTGGTTAACATCCGTAAGGGCAACGTTGGAGATTTCTTTTTCATCTACAACAGCTACAGAAGAAACTAATTTTTTAGCTTCAACTTCAGAGTAACCTGTTACAATGATCTCCTGTAGTTGTTCTACGGAAGGTTCCAAGTTGATGTCGACAACATTAGAAGCACCGACTGTTACTTCCTGAGAAGCATAACCGGTGTAGGAAAAAATAAGGACAGTGCCTCCGTCAGGTAGCGTAATAGCGTAGTTACCATCGATATCAGTAACTGCACCCGTGGACGTTCCCTGAACCAAGACAGTAGCACCAATTAGTGCTTCTCCGTTCTCATCAGAGACTGTTCCCTGGATTGTCCGTTGAGCCATCAGAGTGGCCATGCTGGCAATTACCAGCATAAGAACTAGTGAGAGTTTTTTCATTACGAAAAAATTTTAGTGAGCTAAATACAATCACAGCCTGTCTTGGAGACAGGTATGATGTTTTTCTATAAATGGATTTGAAAAAACAGTTTCAGTTTGATTGTATACTAATCCGAGATGTTGGTTTTCCGTCTTTTGAAAATAAATTGACTTGTTTAAAGGCGGGTTCGTTAAGTTTTAGTTTGGTTGACAAGGCTTGATGGAGAGTTCATGGACAAATAATAAAGGGATTATACTTCTATATATCGAATAATTATTGTCTTTCGCTGCCAAATATAGTACGTTGATAGAATAAAATGATAACATAATTGTTCCTCTTCGTAATTTTGCACCTTTTTTTTGCAGATATTCCAAGTAAAATTTTACGAATTAGCAGCGATTAGATTTTGTAAATAATTGATAATGAAAGGCCCCAGCCAGAAAATGACTAAATTGTCATTTTACTTACATAATTTTTAAAATTAGTAAGTCAGCAAAGAATGAAAGAACCTCATGTAAGAATTGCCAAAGGATTTGTTGTCATACCTCCTTTTTGGGAAATCCAAATGTATATGTAAATTCTGTAAACACAAAATTATACCTTTGCAGAAAAATCTGAGCAGGTGGTTTGTAAACCCTTTCTACTACCATGATGTTTGATTCTTAAAGGTTCAACCTAACAATGACCAAAAAACAAGATAGTATTTCACTTGTTCGACAGGCTGAAGCGATGATTCCAACGCCTTGGGGGAATTTCAATATGATTGCTTATGCAACCAGCTCTGATGATTGGATGCCCCACATTGCTATGGCCCATGAAGATTTTAATTCGGAAGGTCCTGTGCTTACGCGCATTCATTCCGAATGCATTACGGGTGACCTTTTTGGCTCAAAGCGCTGTGATTGTGGAGAACAACTACACCGTGCCTTGGAAATGACAGCAGCGGCAGGAGGTATAGTTTTATACTTGAGACAGGAAGGACGAGGTATTGGTATCATCAATAAACTAAAAGCTTACCAACTGCAGGATATAGGACACAATACCATCGACGCTAACTTACACCTGGGTTTAAAAGTAGATGCACGGCAATATGATATAGCCGTTGCCATGTTGCAAGATCTAAAGGTGTCGACTGTGAAATTGCTGACCAATAATCCGGGTAAGATCGAAGCTATAGAAAACTCTTCCCTACACATCATCGAAAGGGTCCCACTCATTGTTAGTCCCCAAAAGGAAAATAAAAATTACCTTGACACTAAGAAAAATCAAATGGGGCATTTATTTGATTTGTTATGATTAAGTTAGGTGTTTCTATCATAATAAGCTTGTGGTAGTCTGCCTGATCGTTGGATGACGAATACTTTTTGTCCAATATACGCATCACAATGAAAGCAATTTTGTACAATAACTCCGAAGCTTCGTCCTTGCGTATCGGTTATGCTCCGGATCCAGAAGTTGGAGAGGAGGATGTACTGATAGAGGTTGCAGCGACTGCTTTAAATCGTGCTGATATTATGCAGCGCCAGGGTTTATACCCACCGCCTGCAGGTGCGAGTCCAATTCTTGGTCTTGAGGTGTCAGGGGTTATTATACAGGTAGGTAATCAAGTCAGTAAATGGAAAATTGGTGATCGGGTTTGTGCTTTACTTGCCGGAGGAGGATATGCGGAGCGAGTATCAGTACATCAAGGCCATGTGTTGCCGGTTCCGGATCATATGGATCTGTTACAAGCAGCAGCCATTCCTGAAGTGTTCCTAACGGCTTATCAGGCTTTAGTGGAGTTGGGAAGGCTAGCGCAGGGCGAACACCTTTTAGTGCATGCGGGTGCCAGTGGGGTAGGTACGGCTGCAATTCAACTGGCCAAAAAAATAAAAGCGCACATTACGGTTACTGCTTCGAAAGGTAAGCATGACTTATGCCTATCATTGGGAGCTCATGTAGCCATCGATTATAAGAACGAAGATTTTTTGGAGCAGTCCCTCGCTATAACAAAACAGCAGGGTATGGATGTGATTATTGACTTTATTGGTGCGCCCTATTTTGAGAGCAATATAACTGCCCTCAATCGGGATGGTCGACTGATTGTGTTAGCATTTATGGGAGGCTATCAAACGCAAGGTGTTAATTTGGCTACCATATTAATGAAAAGACTACATATTATGGGGTCTACCCTTCGAGCAAGGTCGCAAACATACAAAACCCAACTGGTTTCCAATTTCTATAATTTTGCCTGGAGCGATATAGATAATCAGATAATCACGCCAGTAGTGGATTCTGTATTCTCATGGCACGATATTCAGTCTGCTCATCAGATGATGGAAGGGAATAAAAATGCTGGGAAGATCATCATAGCCATTAAGGAACAACCATAATGGTTGGCCTTAGCTTTCGATCTATACATTTCCAGGTTGGGTTAAAGGCAGAATCTATACCACCGAACCGGTATATTTGTGCGACTTTGTTAGCACTGGAGCGGAATGCAAAATCAGACTGTTGGTAGGTATTTCCGGTAGTAAACTCGCCATAATAAATGCACTCCAGTTGTTCTCCTTTCCAAATCAAAAAAGAACGTTCAATGGTGGCCATACACCCAATGGATAGGGTAGAAGCTTCCAAAATGGGAATTCCATGGGTAGGATCAATAAACGCGCGCAGGAGAACATCACTGGTGCACTCTTCATATACACACATACCAGGCATTTCGGTGACTGAAAGTAAAGAGTCAGATTGTAACACCTTAATGGTGGCCCTGATATCATGTTCTTTATCTCTTGGTTTTTCGGATAACCCAAAGAGAATAAACTCATCCGTGCCATCTCGGTTAACATCCGTTTGGAACCAAGCTTTTGCGATATGTCCTCCCCAGATATAGCCTGTACTTTTTTTACCAGAGTCTTCTTCAAGAATTATTTGGTACCAAATATCATGGTATCCGTTAATTTCTGCAGTCGGTATAAAAACTTCGATAGGATAAGCTTTATTCCGAACAGGTTCACCCTGTGTTAAAACGGTAATGGGTCGTGTTTCTTCACATGGTTCAGAAAAGACTGGTGTTTGCGAAGCAAATGTATATAGGGTGGAATTGTCGGTGTACAACTCGGATGCGTTGGATTGATCCTGAAACCAATCATAAAATGCGCCTGCGTCAAAATCATCAGAAAAGCTCTGACAATAAACCGGATTAGGGGTGGCACTCACTGCTGTAGCGAGAATTAGGATATGTTTTTTCATACTGGTTAGATTGGGATTTTCTTTGGGGGTCAGCGCAACAAGCCTTAATTTTCTGTGTTTAGCTAATACCTATAACAATAACTAGAGCCTGCTTATTGCATTGCAAAGGCATATAAAAGATGGTATGATTTTTAAACCTTCCACATACATTCTAATATTTTCATTTTTTCTAATTACCATATTCATGAGTGAGGGGCAAACCTTTAGCGCATTCAAATGGGAAAACAGAGTTTTGCTGGTATTCGTTCCAGAAGTTGATGATACGTCATATTCTAAGCAGATCGCTTACTTGCAAAAACATGAAATTGGTTTGCAAGAGCGAAAAATTAAAGTTATTACCGTTTTTCGGGATTCCCTTCTGGGCTACCAGCCATCGGATCAAATGCAAGTAGTTTGTACTAAAATATGGGAAAGGTTTATGCCAAGTCAGGCGCAACTACAAACCGTTCTCATTGGATTAGATGGTTCGGAAAAATGGCGGACGTACTTCTTTAATGATATTGAGCTGTTATTTGACCGCATTGATGCGATGCCTATGCGTCGTAGTGAGATCAGGCGATCCCGATCTGGAAGTAAGGTAAATAACAAAACTTAAGAATGGCATAAACCATTTATCTACAAAGATTGTGGAGGTGATTTTCGATGCAGTGCTAATTGATTTTTTTCATACTGGTTAAAATTGAGAAAACCGTGCTCAGCTGCCAGAGATGCAGCATCCCTATACGATTCGAAAATGTGAATATTTAAGTCAGGGATAGTGGAGAGGAAGTTTTTTATTCTTTTGACCCGTTTTGGGCTGCGCACATCACGAATAAAAATGGCTTTAATTCGATTGGGATAATCATTAGCTACTTCATGGTATATATAGGTATCCTTTTCACCGCTATCCCCGATAAGGATAAACGGCATATCTGCATAGGTATCCAGAATACGCGAAATACTTCCTGCTTTATGGCCTTTGTATCCTGATGGGTGTAATCGGTACGGAATCCCAATGTCTCGAAGCAGCATGGGCCCTTTGGGGAGGTGGTTGATTTTGAGAAATTCTTTTATCATATCATACAGATTATGCGGGCTGTTTGACACGTAAAAGACAGGATTAAACGCACGGTTATCTGACCCTAGGTGCATGGCATTGAAAAAAGCTGCTGCCTCATCAAATACTTTTCGACGGCGGGCACTTTTAAAAAACGTATTGTAAATAACTTTCCATTTTAAAGGGGAGGTGACGCCAGTGTGCAGAATGGTGTCATCAATATCGGTTATGATACCAAACTTCGCCTGAACTGGAGGAACCAAAACCGTTGTTGAGGTTGTCAGGTCCATTTTCCGCCAAGGGGTTTCTACTAAGGTGATATCTACAGAATACCACGAGTCTTTTATTTTGGGTAAGGAGTTACGGAGTTGGTTGTCAAGGGTGAAATAGCCTTCTTTATCTGAAAGGACTTGATAGGTGTTATTCCCTACGGATATATTGAGTTTGGCATTCGGCACCTCATCGCTTTCGAAGTTATTGTATGTTTCAAGAATCTGATCCAATCGTGTTTTATCTTCTTTTTTCTTGAATGATTTTTTTACTAAAACCCTTCCTTGCAAAAAGATAGACTGGTGACTACCAAAGCCGCGGTAGGTTGCGATTTTGATAGGAAACTTTTTTCCACGACCCCCCACGCGGACCATACTGAACTTGATCCCGTCAATGAAATCGTCGATTTTTCGAAGTAGGCGAATGATAATCCGTTTAAAGGGGGCCATTCATTTTTTAATGACGAAAATAAAAACTAAAAATATTTCTGTCCAGACATTTCGACATACACGGTATTTGATCAGTATCAAAACGGGTTGCGTAGGATTAAAAGTCCTTGTGTCTTCTTTTCTGGTATGGCAGTTGGGAAGGGCATTGTGCCACTAAGAATATTAACCAGTACATTTTGGAAACCATTAATGGTTAGGAATGGTCACTTTAGCAAGAGTGGTAGTCCAGTCGTAACGAATCGTATTAGACGAAAAGTAATGTCGTATTGTTCTGGCGGAAATACCATTCTCGACTTTCGTTGTTGCTGTAATTAGCACAACGGAAACATGACGGTTAACCTGGAAGTGTGCACTGTCTTGATAATGATGTTCGGGTTCTTAACGAATTATGAACTAAGAGAGTGATACTAATAGAACTTTACAAATCCGTTCAGGTTATGGGTCTTTTTTAACTGATCCAATTGGTATTCTGCTTGTTGTCTGCTTGCATATTTTCCGACAATAATTTTGATTTTCCCAGATGCTTCTTGAAGCAGGTAGAGGTTTTGTATACCCTGAGTTGACCACTTTTCAGCTTGGCGGCTAGCGTTGTCGGCTTGGCTGTAAGCTGCAATTTGCACACCATAAGCGTCTTGGGCAGTTGACAGTATGGGGACACCGGCAGGAGGTATTAGTTGTGCACTATTGGTAGAAGGTGCTGGAATGGTACTATATCTGCGAACAGGAACTTGATTTTGTGTTGTTGGTTGATTGTTGGTTGCGGCGGTTGCAGTTTTTACGTTAGCCCTTTTTCGGGTCATGGTACTTCCAGTTATGGATCGAAGGTTTTTATTAGGTGTAGGGTTAGACATAGAGACGCTGATCTTCTCTATTTTGACTCTGGTGCGTCCTTCGCGAATCATATCTAATTCTTGAGCTGCTATATAGCTTAGGTCGATAACGTTCTCTTTATTACCCCAGGGCCCTCGATCGTTGACTCTGACAACGACTTGTTTTCCATTATCGAGTCTCGTTACACGCAGAATACTACTTTTTGGGAACACTTGGCTGGCACAAGTATATAGGTTTTGACTGAAGGTTTCACCGTAGGCGGTGGTACGGCCTTGATACTTATCCGCGTAGTAGGTTGCATATCCGGTTTGCTGCTTAGGGTCAGCTTTAAAAGATTGTGCCATTAAAAGGGTTTGATTAGCTATAAGAGTAGCTAGGATTATCAGAAATACGCGCATGCACACAAGGTTTAGCCACACTTTCGTGAAAAGGTATGGGGTTATTATAATTGATAGGAAAACGAATTGTAAGGGCTGTAAATTGTACTCTACTTATCGAATAGAGAATCAACGAATTTTCGTTTATTAAAGACTTGCAGGTGGTCGATACCTTCTCCGACGCCAATGAATTTAATTGGGACTTTGAATTGGTCGCTGATGCCAATGGCTACACCTCCTTTAGCGGTGCCATCAAGTTTGGTTAAGGCCAGTGCGGACACATCGGTGGCATTTGTGAAATGTTTGGCTTGTTCGATGGCGTTTTGTCCGGTTGTAGCATCCAGGACAAGCAATACTTCGTTTGGGGCTGTTTCGAGTTTTTTACTTATGCTCCGCTTAATTTTACTGAGCTCATTCATCAGGTTGATTTTAGTATGTAGTCGACCTGCTGTGTCAATGATCGCTACATCATAATTTTCTTCAACGGCATAGTTTACTGTTTCGTAAGCAACAGCTGCGGGATCAGTATGCATACCTTTGCTGTAGAAAGCACAACCCACTCGGTCAGCCCAGATTTTTAGTTGATCTACAGCAGCGGCTCGGAAGGTATCCCCGGCACCCAGTACTACTTTTTTTCCTTGTTGCACGAGTTGGTTGGAAATTTTTCCTATGGTTGTAGTTTTGCCTACTCCATTTACACCGACCACCATGATTACATAGGGTTTAGGGGAGTCAGGGATGGAGAAATCTTCAACATCTTCTGTATTGTTTTCTGCTAGCAGTTGTACAATTTCATCTCTAAGTATATCATTTAGCTCAGAGGCCATGTACTTATTTTTGGCCACTCGTTTTTCGATACGTTCTATGATTTTTACGGTAGTATCGAGACCCACGTCAGAAGAGATAAGTATTTCTTCCAGATTGTCAAGGACTTCATCATCGACAGTAGATTTTCCGGCTACGGCCCGGCCTAGTTTGGAGAAAAAGTTTGAACGGGTTTTTTCCAAACCTTTATCTAGGTCTTCTTTTTTCTTTTTGTTAAACAAGTTGCCAAAAACGCTCATTCTTCTACTGCTTAAATCTGTGGAAAAAAATCTGAAGAGGAAAGGACCCTCAGAAATCATATGTAAAAGTACAAAGAGAACACTAAAGCCAAAAAACTAGTTCAGGTATCTTGATGTGAATCGACTAATATAGCTTGGTATTCTACTAAAGAAAGCGGAATAACAAAAAAGGCTTCACCGAACCGGTGAAGCCTTTTATTGATCATGGATCAATAGGCTTATTTAAAAGCTTTCAAGAATTCGTCTTTCTTGTCTTTGTGCACAATTTGCTCCTTAAAGGAGTATTTGCCTGTCTTAGGGTCTTTGATGCTAACCACAATTTTTACGTGGTCCCGACCTGATCCAGCGTTGGCGGCACGTTGTGCTACCCGTGCGTTCTTCGATACCTTAGCCATTGTATTAAAATTTTGCTGTTAGATCCGAAATATACGGAAGCTTGCACATCAGATCAAGTTTTATTACTTGATTTCGCGGTGCAGGGTCATTCTTTTAAGAATGGGATTAAATTTTTTGAGCTCAAGTCGGCTTGGGGTATTTTTACGGTTTTTTTGTGTCACGTACCGAGAAGTACCTGGCATACCTGATTCTTTGTGCTCTGTGCATTCCAAGATAATTTGGATGCGATTTCCCTTACTTTTCTTTGCCATGGCCTATCTACTTATTTAGGTTCATTCAAAGTAACCCCGTGATCAACGCCTTTGGACTCTAATTTCTTGAGGTAGGCATATAATCCGAGTTTGTTAATGGTGCGTAATGCTTTTGCCGAGACCTTAATCGTCACCCACTGGTTTGTTTCTGGAATGAAGAAACGTTTTTTATGCAGGTTCGGCACGAAGCGACGCTTCGTTTTATGGTTCGAGAAGGACACATGGTGTCCTGAAATGGGTCGCTTCCCGGTCAGTTGGCATACTTTTGACATAGCTGACTACATTTAAAAAAAAGTTCAAGGTGTCAATTCGGAAAAATTCCAGAAAAGGGAACCTTGAACTTCTTTGGTATATCCAAGATAATTAAGAAAGTGACTCCGTAAGGATTCGAACCTTAAACCTCTTGATCCGTAGTCAAGTGCTCTATCCAGTTGAGCTACGGAGCCATCTCTGTGTGTATGTTTCTTAATGCGGATGCAAAGATAAGTAAAATGATTGTTCTGAGAAACAATTTTTTTAAAAAAAGTAAAAATAGTTGCATTTAGTGCCTTGAGCCCTGAGCTCCTCACTATAGTGAGGAGCTCAGGGCTCAAGGCACTAAATAAGCACAGCACATCAGGGCGCAATTATAAACTTCTCACTATATGTCTGACCATTCAAACGAAGTATCGCTATATACGTTCCAGTTGGCCACCCTTCCACGGACAATCGCCGCTCGATAACTTCTTGCCCTGCTTTTGCGTTTATGGCAGAAGCGTAGTGGACTCGACCCAAAGCATCAATAATACTAATTTCGGGACGCTCCGCTGCACCTGGCACAGGAAACTGAACATCCAAGTACGTTCTTACTGGATTAGGACGCAACGTCAAGGTGCGCTCTATCATCTGATTCTCCTGACAGTCCGACATCAACGCTTCCATGCTATTACCTACATTCAATCGCCCACCCGTTCGGGTAATATTTGCTAACGCCGGATATTCATCAACTCCATTGATCAAAACTTCACGAATACGGCGAGCCGTTGATTCCGGATCGCGAATCGCAGCTGATGAGATATTAGCGCATGGTAGGCTATATAGCAGCGCAATACTACCCGTTAAATGCGGAGCCGCAGCGGAATTTCCGTTAAACTCACCATACCGATCGAATGGTTTGGTTGTGTATGAACCATGACCAGGCGCACCCATATCAATGGCCTGCTCGCCATAAGCTGACCCAACATATCGTTCATCATAGGGGTTGGTATTCAAAACAGTAATAAGAAAATCACTGGGGCAAGTGGTTGGCATATCCCCAACTTCGTCAACATTCCAAGCATTATTTGCAGTTCCTGCTGCCGTAAGTACCCCCACACTACCCAGTTGGTCATACATCTCACCCCATATGGGTTGGTGTTCACACCAAAGCCTGTTGATACCAAAGGAAGCATTTGTGGCTACTACAAAAGCACCCTCCTGACCATAAGTATCATTATACCGTTTACGCTGATCGTAAATGTAGTCATAGGCAGCTATAATTTCGCTGATCGTGCGTGCTTCTAGCACCATCAATTTAATGTTCCAGTTAATACCCGTTACCCCAATATCATTGTTTCCAGTAGCACCAATAATACCAGCAACGGAGTGACCATGCGGATCAGCAATATGCTCAGGGCTATCTTCAATAAAGTTCCATCCCAGATGGTCATCCGTATAACCATTGTCGTCATTATCTATACCATCCCCAGGCGTTTCTTGATGATTGCGCCATACATTGGGATAGATGTCTTCATGATAGACATCAAATCCGGTATCCAGAATAGCAACTACAATGGTGTCGCCATTTGCAGTCACACCACCCGTTGAAATATCCCAGACCCGTTGAACACCAATACGTTCCAAGCCCCATTGGGCCTCGTATTCCGGATCGTTCGGGTCGGTGCGTGTCTGAATGTAATAATCTGCAGTCGATGAAACAACCTGTGGGTTACTCTCTAATTCTGAAAGTAATACATCTGCAGTTACACTGTTGGTGTCGAACTTAAGCAGAACTACATTGCCTTGGCGACTGAGGTTCCGGTGTATCCAGACCCCTCCGCCAGCCCGCGATTGGGTAGCAAACTTCGAAATGAACGTATGCGTCTCCACCGCTGGTTTGAGTTTAACTAATAGTTGGCCATTAACCATTTCGGGCGTGCCGTTTTGGGCATATACCCCAATGGTAGCGAGCCCCATTGTCACTAACAATAGTACTTTTTTGAGCATAGTCGTACAGAATTTTTTCGATGCATTGAACTGACGAACAGCCCAATGAAAATGAAATATTTTAGTTCCGCCTTTCGGCAAAAGCATAGCCTTTAGCCAAAAAGCACTAAGTATCAGGTTTAGTCTGACTATTTGCTCTTCGTTTTACACTTGGTTCTTATGATCCTGCATTTTTTTTGTGTAGGGATACACGCAGGATGTACACTGGCTTGTCTGGCTTGGTAAGAATTACTGTATGGGTTATATTTTACATCAGTAGTACAGCAATAACTTTGCCAATTTATGATATCGATTAAAAAATCATCGTATTTGTGACCACAGCGAACGGAAATAAGGAGTAGCATGTATCATTCTGCTTCCATACCAGGAAAATATCATACCATCAACTAATATAATCTGGCTATCGGGAAGTTGCTCTTGCCAATAGGTCCTATGTTTTTCCCGGAAAGGGTAGGGCTCGCTCGATAAGAACAAGCAGTCTGGTTTTACAGAAGTGAGTTCCTCAATTGATATTTGCGGATATCGGTCATACGCAGCAAAGGCATTCCTGAAGCCTCCTTGTACGAGCATATCATGAATAAACGTGTTTTGGCCGGCAACCATAAGTGGACTCTGCCAAATTAAGTACCCAACGGATACCGGTAGGGTAGGGCGTTCCAACTTCCAATGGTTAAGCTGCTGCACAATCTGATCGGCCGTTTTGGTTGCTTGGGAAGTTACGCCCAATACTTCTCCTAGACCGCGGATCATTGCAATCGCATCGTAAACCGTATGTATATCGGTCATCCATACGGGATAATGCATCATTAAAGCCTCAATGTCTTCTTTCCAATTTTCTTCCTTATTGGCAATAATAAGATCTGGATTAAGGGCAGCTATTCGGTTATGGTGAACTTGCTTTGTACCTCCTATTCGGGATTTGGATCGAAACCAGTGCTCGGGTTCAATACAAAATTTGGTTATGCCAACGGTTTCATTGTCAAGTCCAAAATGGTATAGCAATTCAGTTAAGCTAGGAACCAAGCTAATGATTCGTTTTGGTTGAGCTTGTAGCTCAATACGTCGGTTTAGCTGATCTGTGTATACCTGGTTCATACCCTAAAGGTAGCGTAAGAAATTCTAGGGTAAAGAAAAGAAAGCTTTGACAGCTTGCCAAACACGATCGGGTGCTTCGATCTGTGGATAATGTCCTACACCTTCCAGGAAAATGACGTCAGCGCTTGGTTTTAATTGCGTATAATATTCCCCGAGGTGACGGCCTGAGATGGGATCCTCAGGACCGTTGATCAAACGGATCGGAATGCGATTAGTGAGAATGGGAGGTACCCAGCGTTCTCGGTTTTCTTTACGTTCTTGCATATAACGTAATAGGAGTGGAATGCATCTTTTCCCCTGATTGGTTTTGATGAGGCTCCAGAAAGCATCAATATCTGCGCTGGAAGGTGGGTATGCTGGCCCAAAAATATTACGCATACTTTTTGCAAATCGTTTTTTAGTCATTAACGGCGCAATAAAGGGACCTATAGGACCAGCTAATATTTTTTGAATAGCTCGTGGGTAGTGCATTTCAGGAAAAAGGCCTCCATTCAAAAAAATAATACTTTCAATTGTCGGAACAGAAGGATCTTCTTCAAATTGCGCCAATAATTCCTGAGTTACTGTATTTCCGTAATCGTGTGCGAGGATGTGATACGTGCTTACTCCAATATGTTCTAATAGCTTTTGACATCCTTTCGCCTGTTGCTTGATACTGTAATTATAAGGATAAGGCTTTTGGGACCACCCAAAGCCAAGAAAGTCAGGCGCGATCAGAGTAAAATGTTCTGCTAAATCATCCCAGACTTTATGCCAATCATAGCTGGAAGTAGGGAATCCATGTAACAGTAATAAAGTGGGTGCTTCGGAGTTACAGTGGTACCGATAGAACCACTTCTGTGCATTAATTAGCACCGTATTTCCAAGTGTTTTCCAGTTATCGGGATGCATCATTTTGTTTTTTGGTGGGAATCGGTGTCCCTTTTTGTAGGGTGTAGTTGGAGAAGAGGCCTACGAGTTTGGCCAGTGTACTTTCCGACTTGGATCCCCGAATCGTTCTTCCGTCAATGGCATGAACTTTTGTGATTTCACCCATTGTTCCAGTGGTAAATACTTCATCGGCGGTATAGAATTCGGATATCGAGTAGTCTCCTTCAAATACAGGGATATGGTGGTTCCGGCAAAGATCAATGATGGTTTTACGGGTGATCCCAGGCAAACAGGCTTTCGCAAAAGGGGTGTGTACTTCCCCATTCTTAGTGAAAAACAGATTAACACCATTGGCTTCTGCTACAAAACCATCTTTATCCAGCATGATGCCAGCATCCGCTCCAGCATGATTGGCTTCGATCTTGGCTAGAATATTATTGAGCAGGTTATTATGGTGGATTTTAGAGTCGAGAAACATAGGGTTGTTTCGGCGCATTGAGCTGGTGACTAAAGTAATAGAGGGTGGGTAAACAGGTGGCTTCCACTCCGCTAGAACAATTAATGTAGGCCCATAAATATTGAGCCTTGGATCCATCCCCGAGGTGGTTTTACGTCCTCTGGTAAGGGTAAGTCGTATATGAACACCATCGTACATTTCATTTGCATGGAGGGTGTCAAAGATAGCCTTACGAATGAAATCATTATCGGGTACGTCCTTAAAAGCAAGGGTGTGTGCAGAGTTTTGTAAACGTTCAAGATGGGTATCGAGAGAGAGAATCCGTCCATCATAGACACGAAGCCCTTCCCAAACGGCATCACCTCCTTGTACCACACTATCAAATACGGATACTTTGGCCTGATCCCGATGAACTAATTCGCCGGCCACATAAACGATAATATTCTGATTTCTTGGGTCAAATTGTTGCAACATAGAATTGGATATATACTGGATGAAAGGTACAAAACATTACGGATGGAGTGCGTAATTATATAGCTGGTCATAAAATGGTTGGCAGGCTTGGGCCAATTCTTCATTGGCGCCTTCTAGTGGGTACTTTTTAGGTTGATACGGGGCAAAACCTGTTGACGCGTGAACGTTACTATACCAGTAAGGTGCCCACACGCCGTCCTCGGGTCGAGGACCTGCTTCCCAGGACAACATCTCTTTATAGAAAGGAATATCCAGTTTCTGGCATAGCCTGATCAGCATACCTTCAGGATTTTGCAATAAATCAGTCGTGTCAACAATCGCCTGCAGCACATCGTGCTCTTGCAGATAATGCATGAGTTTGACCTGCTTGGCAATACCAACATCGTCAATAGTCGGATTGGGAATAACTTTGGTAAAGGAAGAAATGATCGCCCTTGGGTTACGGATAAGCAGCACATTAAGGGTGTGCTGCATGAATGACCAATCCAGATGAATCAGGTGATGTGTCATCTGTTTGAACAAAGAAATGGGCTTATTTTGTGGTTGTAGTATTAATTCGTTGACAACTTGCTCACCGTTATTGTTTTGGCTGGCCAGCACTTCCGCAGTTGCTGGGTGCTGGGCTTCAGAAGTAGTATGCTTCAGATAATGTGCATATAGTGGCTCATCAAATACAGCAGTATCCGATCGTTGAGCGAAAGAATACATGAAGGCTGTGGAGATGTTTCTAGGGCTTGACCATAGATTGATTGCGGGCATAAGCCAAGTGTATTTACAGCTAAAAATCACCACAGTTGTATGGTATCAACTGCAGTGATTAAGCTTTTTACAAAGTAACGGATTGGTTCTAATCGGCTGTTGTAAGGTCTACGACTTCAGCTTCAGGTGCTACCGTTTTAACCGATTCAATTCCTTTTTTCATTGAGGCTGTGCTCGAATAGCGTTGGCTGGTTCCAACAACTTGTTTGTTGGAAGAGCATAAATTAAAAAATGGTTTTCCGTCACTTGACTCTTTAATGTCAAAATAATCATCAGAGGCAGAGTGTTTCCTAACAGATTCAATACCATTTTTGGCAGAAGCTTTACTGGTATACCCCTGGCTGTTCAGAATGATTTGTCCGTTTTTTGCTTTGAGGCGGAAGTAAAACTTTTCTCCCGACTCACTTTTGAAGAGTTCAAATTTCATGGACTTGTGGTTTATGTCATAAATATTACTGTCCTTAAATTTATAAAAAATTAAATTCTAACCAACCTGCAACATTTTAATCAATCTTACGAATACTGTTACAGGAAACCCTGCTGAAGGGACTCAAAAACCGCTAGATACTGGGTAAAGAGGGAAAAACATAGCCCTAGGTTAATAACACCTTCTATTCTTTTGGAATAAGTTGGATGTCTTAACCAAGCAATGGTAAAAAGCTGGAAACACTATGGAAACACTACAAAAGAATGTAGCAGATGCTGCTTGGCAACTGCTATCACAAAAAACCAATCGTATCATCTGGAAAGGTTT
>JABSSK010000610.1 GCA_013214265.1 Saprospiraceae bacterium
TTCATCTTGAATCTGTTTACAAATTGAAATAAAGTCAGAATTGATTTTTAATCTACTCGTGAGATTTATATTTGATTCCTTTAAATGTTTTATGTAATTATTTAATAATCCCTCAATTTGTTTTGAAGCAACTGGATTAGCAGAATGGACATTAAATTTCAAATTGGTCAAATCACATCCTGATTCATAAACCAACCATTTTGCTGCTGCATAACCATCGGGAGCTACTTCACCATTTTTATCAAGTCCTAAATCATTATCAAAACTTATAAAGTCCGGTAATCCATTTTTTTTGATACATGTAATAAAATCATCAAATGTTCTTACAATATCAAATTCAGATTCCCTTGACTTAGCATAAACCATATCAATTGTTCTGATGTCATCAAGAAATAATTTCTTCATAGCTGTTTCTTTCTCTCAAATGGTGTACAACGTTTAGTGTATGGGGCGTATCCCGGAGGGTATGCACTATACAAATTGTTAGCGGTATGTTTTTTATGATTGTCCCCAATGAAATTCACAGTTGTCAAAATTCAAGTTCTCTAAATCATTTTTCTGAATAAGAACACTGAAAACTCCTTCATCATTAAATCCATTTTCTCCTATTTGCAGCAGAAGAATTTTATCGGAGTTAGTAATTTTTTCAATTTCAGTTTGTCCAAGTTGGCAATGCGTAAAAATCCCGAATAACTTAGACTTATTGCTTCCAGCGAAATCGTCCCAAAGCAATCCATTTTCATTCATGTGCTTTTTGTCCCAATCGTCTTCAGGTTTCCGAAATCTTTCACTCCATGATTCCGTGTCTGACCATATTTTTTCAATTAAAACACCATCCCAAAAATTGTCTTCATGCTCAATGATGTTTCTGTTTAATTTTTCATTTGGCACAGCAGTGTAAATCACTTTACCTGAATCCGCTAATATATCAGCAAAGAATATTAGTTGTCCACTATTGGGTAAAAGACCATTAGGGGCAAATTTAGAAATTTCGGAGAGGTCTAATTGAGCAGCAAATCGCATCCCATCAGGAACCTGAACATCGTCAGGCAAGTCAATCACGGGGCCACCATATCTAGAATGTCCAAGAGGGATTTCTAATTCTGTGAACTTAACGTATTCGTTTCCCATCCAATCTTCCCTTTCCATAGAGGCAGGAAAGTACCTTTTAGTGCTGGGGGCGATTGAAATAATATTGAAACTTAGATTTTTCATTTCTTAATTACCGCTAACGGTTGGCACATGCGGCGTGACCAGCTTTTGCTGGGCATGATCGTTATGTACATTGTTCTCTCGCGTTTTTCTTTTTTAATTAATAGAATTCATTCCTCTTTTTCATTTCTTCTAAGATCACTAGATGATCTTTTAATTTGTTTCGAAATCCTATTGGTTCCGATTTTGTTTTATTTGATTTATAGGACACAAATCCAATATTATTGAGTAAGTCTATATTCTCATTCAAATAATCAGAAACTTCAGTATTAAACTGAATTTCTTCATTTAATGTAATATTCATAATCGAGGCATAGATAAACGATTTGAGTTGTTCATCTTTCACTATTTTCATCTCCGAAAGTAAAAAATCAAAATTTTCTTGAGTAGAGATTTCTCCGATATATCCTACTATTAGTCTCTTCAAATAAAACCTTCCTTTTCTATATGCCTGCTTTAAATACTGAGAATCTCCTAAAACATAAGCTTCTCTTATCTTCTTTTGGGTAATTCTTTTCGAATTCAGATTTGATATTATTTGATTAAACCAGGTTTTCATTTGTTTGCTGGTGTTTTTTATTTAATGAGAGAGAACGGTTAGTATATGCGTAGTGCGACCAATAGGGAGCATTATCGCATATACAATGTTGGCGGTAGTACTCTTACTTACCGAATATCAGTTTTTCTTTTGCCACTATCTGCCACCTCTTCTGCCGATGTTTATAGAATCGTTTAGCGAAAGAGGTAATAAATCCGGTCATAGCACCACCATAAATTACGATTTCATCGGTATACAGAGTTTTGTTATTAGTTGATTTTTCCAAAGTAATCTTGTGGTCCCACACTTTGGCTCCTTTATCCCATTCTCTGGTCTGAATAACGTGTTCATTATCT
>JABSSK010000611.1 GCA_013214265.1 Saprospiraceae bacterium
CATACATTAACACCAAATTAACTTTCTATCTCGTTTGGGATAGAAAGTGAATTACAACTTGCGTCGCTTTTACCACATAGCTGACCTTAGGTGTAGTAGCGATAGAGCTAATTTGGATTAGATTTTGTATTGATAACACACATCATTCACAGTACGAGCACATTGTTCTGTGCGCTGGGTAAAGTATTTTCAACTAATTAGCTGCCATCTATTATTCTGTAATCTTGCTCTTCAACTCTTAGCCAACCTTTGCTTTCACAAAGTAAAATTTCAAACTCTTTTCTATTCAATTTCCCCATTAAAAACATACGTAACAATCCAATGAAATCAATTGTACGCATTATAAGTACATTCATATTCACTGCATGCTTAATTTGTTCATTGGCTATCTCTTGGTCTTTTTCTATAAGAGACCTAGCATTTTTAATGTGCGTATTCATCAGAAGAAGAGCTGGAAAACCTGAGTCAAAACCTGAACGTTCTCTATGGGAATCTGCTTGATTAATGTATTCTCTCTTTATCCCTTTATTCGTCCCTTTTACTTCACATAAGCAAAAAGGCTCTGATGCGGAGTTTAATAGCTTAAAATCTTCTCTAAGCTCATCCTTACCATCGACAGCAATTCCAAATCCCTCTTCAAATGCTTGAATAACCCTATCTACAAGGTTATCACCCGTCAATGCCAAATCTGATTAAAATTGATCTAGCTTTTTTTCCCTTTCTTTCAGTTTTTGGAGTTGAGACATAATGGTATCTTTCTTATCCTTCAAACTTACCTCTTCATCAAAGTGAAATTCTTTAATCCACACTGCAAGCAATATTTGAAGTTTGTTATATGAGGATGTAATACCTTCAGCTAGAAGCGTGAAAAATTCTGAAATTACCTTAGGACGATTATCAGGAATTAAAGTAGGGATAAAATACTTGTTTCTATTTATTATCATGCCTGAGCAATGACCAGAAGCTTTAGCTAACACCCTTAAATCAATATTACTATTGTAGTTTTTGAAATAACTACTTGCTGCTCCATACACATTAAGAAAAGGTCTAAATTCATCTGATTTAATATCTAAATGTGTGATCCTTTCATTGAAATTTGCTCTATGAAAACTAGAATAATTTAAATTGAATTTTGTTAAATCAGTGCCCTTAAAATTTTCTCTTCCTTCTTCATCAAGGAAGGAATCATCAAGAAGAAAACACAAAAAGCCACCTTTCTCTATTAGAATCTTAGCTTCTTTCTTGCGCTTATCTAGTTCATTTTGATCACACGAATGTTTAAGGTACCTTTCCGAAGCACCAGATTCCCACTTAAACGTTTCGAAGATTCCCTTGAATAGAATGACACCATCAAAATCATTAAATCTACAAGGCGTATTAAATTTCTCAAAAGTCAATGAGTAGTTTCTAGCCTTAATAACCTCATCCGGAATAGATAATCTTTTCTTATCGATACCATATACAAGAATATTGTATTTTCTCTCAGTATTTTCAATCATATTTATATTGACCTAATAACATTTTATGGATACACCTCAGTAAATTTTTTACTATAACTTTTATTCAAACTACATTAATATCACATAATTTCAAAGCATTATAAACTATGGGATAGAATATTTGTCAAAATGTAGGATGTCGTAGCAATTAATCATTAGAAAGTTTGTTTAACATTTCTTGGCATTTTGCCTGCAATTTTTCAGTGGCCTTGTTGAAAATATTGTTTTCTGTTTCTATATCTGATCGCAATCTATTTGCACTGTTTATATAATTTACTTGAGAAGTGTTGGTTAAGGTTCTAACGATTGCTTGAGTTTCTAGTATTAGAATTTTACTTTGGATTGATGAAACCCTTTTATTGTGCGCCTCTGACACGGGTAGTAAGCCTTCGATTTTACATTCAATATTTACTGGCTGAAGAGTTGAAGTGGTAACCAATTGCTTAGTTTCAGGCGGAAATATAAATTTCATTAGACCTATGCCTGAAAGTAGCCCAGCTAATAGCAGGCTACCACCGAAGACCACAGGATGGTTTTCAAATTGTTCCTTTACAGATTTATTTTCTTTTTGTTCCTGTTCTGGAGCTGCTTGTTTATTATTTGTG
>JABSSK010000612.1 GCA_013214265.1 Saprospiraceae bacterium
TGATGTATTTTCCAGGGTTATGTTCTGGCCCTTTTCTGACGTGATGAAAGCAGGAGAAGAACCTGTTCGCATGTCGTAATGACGAGCTACATAGGCATCAGTCTGTAAATTCCGAATGCCCTCGTCAATTTTCTGCTGGTCAGGAAAGTACGTTTGCAGCCGACTTTGAAGCTCCGGATCATTTGGTATACTCAACATTTTAGCATAGGCCTTCATGGTTATGCGGTCGTGCTCGATGGAGTAGTTGTACAAGGTGCCGGCATTGATACCACCGAAAATAAGTAGCCAAAAGAAAACCCAGGTTAAACTTTGCCAGTCATGATCGAGGAGATAATCAAAAAGAGACAAGAAAACCAACAGGATCAAACCAAAAAACAAGGTTGAAAAACCAATGGGAAAAACAAAAAGCCCCAAGAAACAAACCGGAAGGCTCAATAGAATCAGTGCGACTCGCATATTGGTTCGCGGAATCGCTTCTTTGGCCATCTGTGCAGATTTGAGGGTGAAGATAAAAAAGGATATCCACCACAAACTGATGCCTATACCTGCCCCAATCGTATGTTTGTTCACTTGAAATATATTGTCGAACTGCAGCCATACATCAGATTGCAGAATGAGATGCCTTTCCATAAAAAGAGAGGCCAATAGGAACAATCCAACTAGAACATAGGATAAACCTGCAATGAGATACTTCCATAACGAATTCGAACGCATAGACTCGACTGCAAAGTGGCGACGGTATAGCACCATGGTGCATACCAATAAAAAAGACTGCCAGATGAAGTCACCAACCGATGGACCGATCCATTCCGTCGGCCAGATGGGTTCGGCCCACCAGACATGACGAATACGATGAAATAGGAATTGCCCTCCAATTATGGAGCCTACAAGGCCCAATATCCAAATGGATGCACCTGAGATAAGGGCCTTTTTCGAAAAAATATGGTCAGCCAATTTATAAGCGAAGCCAAAAAATAGGATTAACGCTAAGAAACCTATAAAATGGATATAGGTAGGTATATAAATAAAGGTACTGGTAGAGTCCGTATTTTTTTGAAACTGAAAGACAGGATTAACAGATGATAAGAAAACAGTGTCGAATGGGGATTGACAATAATTAATGGGCGTAAAAGTGATGCCACTCATTAATGTCAGTTGATCTTCTAGTGTATGCTTTTGCCAAAGCGTTTGGTCTAGCCAGAGGGTTTGGTTTTGATTAATACCATAGGGGGCAAGGTTGAGACTTGATGTCCAGATGAGAAGAGAATCCTGCTCGTAGAGATGAAGGTGAAGTCCAGTCAGGGAAAGGTCGTCAAGTATGTCAACTATAGCCTGCGTTTCAGATAGATACCGCAATGACTTGCGGCTTGAAAAATAAGAGGTGAACAGGGTGTCACTCTTAATCTGATTAAGCCATTTTGTTTTCTGACTATATTGTTTGGCTACGGTTCGTTGGCATGTGGCAACAGAATCGATGGTTTTTTCTCCCAGCCAGAAGCTGGAAACAGCCAAGATTATGGCCAAAATCCCAATTCCAAATATTTTGCGGTCCATATTTACCGTATTCCTTACCTCGGTTAAAACAGGAAGATATATACATTCCCTGTAAACTTGCATGCTTGAGGTGGTAAATGTATTTTTGGCATCCATGGAATGGAAGCATTCCTAAGATATTAAGCGTATTCAACAAATGGCCAGCTATCCTGTCGCTCGTCCGGTACTACGGTTCGGACGTGAGGAAAGTCCGGACAACGTAGAGCACCACACCATCTAACGGATGGGCAGTTCCTTTGGAACTGACAGACAGTGTCGCAGAAACTATACCGCCTCTATGGCAACATGGAGGTAAGGGTGAAAACGTGCGGTAAGAGCGCACGCTATCCATTAGTAATAATGAATAGGGATAAACCTTGTGGGTTGAAATGCCACGTATATCATGACCCGGTGTGGTCAGCTTTGCTCGGGCTGTTTCCTTCGGGTAGTCATGAGGGGTGGGCAGATAGACTCCGTTGGTGACGGCGGAGCCAGATAAATGACAGGACGAGCGTATGCTCCGACAGAATCCGGCTTATCGGCTGGCTATTTGTTGATAAA
>JABSSK010000613.1 GCA_013214265.1 Saprospiraceae bacterium
TTCCTCAGCGTAAAGGTGACCCAATAGCTGTTGTGGAGGATGAGGAGTACAAACGTGTCAAGTTTGATAAAATACCTGCATTGCGTCCAGCATTCTCAAAAGACGGCACAGTTACAGCAGCAAATGCATCAACTATTAATGATGGAGCCGCTGCCCTACTTTTAGTAAGCAAAGACAAGTTGGAGGCGCTCAATCTCAAACCAATGGCCAAAAATGTATCTTTCGCAGATGCAGCCCATGCCCCCATGTGGTTTACAACAGCGCCTACCAAAGCAGCACCGCTTGCACTGGAGCGCGCCGGCTTAAGTACAGATGATATTGACTACTATGAAGTTAACGAAGCTTTCGCTGTTGTCCCTATGGCTTTTAATAAAGCATTAGGTATTCCTGATGAAAAAGTTAATGTGTATGGTGGAGGTGTTTCCTTAGGCCACCCACTAGGTGCTTCGGGAGCCCGCATTGTAACTACCCTAGCCAATACACTACAACAAAACAATGCTAAAAGAGGCCTAGCAACCCTTTGTAATGGCGGTGGTGGTGCTTCAGCGATCATAATTGAGCGCGTGTAACAGTCCGTAAGACATACTTAATTGGGACGCACAGCACACAAGTCAATATGCCTATCCACGATATGACATCAACCAAATAGTTGAGGGGTATGGATGCAAAAATGCTTCTTTACATTTCATTTACACAAAAATCCAGTCCATACGCCTGATTCTAAAGAACTGAAGTTGAAAATGTACTATTTTGGCGGTGTAAAAAAAATGCTTTGCATAATGTCTTTTGTCAGTAATGCCCCGCGCATAATTTCCTAACCAATTAACCAGAATTTCGAATATGGATAATCTGGCTTTCTTTGATCAGTTTGTTAATCGTCATAACGGCCCCAATGCGGAAGAACGAGCAGAAATGTTGCATAAGATTGGTGTCAAAAACTTGGATCAACTCATAGATGAAACCGTGCCCAATTCTATTCGCATGGAAAGGGCCTTGAACGTTCCTGATGCGCTTAGTGAATACGCATATCTAAAGGATGTGAAAGAAACGGCATCTATGAACAAGGTTTTTAAAACCTATATTGGTATGGGGTATTACGATACCATCACCCCATCTGTAATCAAGCGCAATATCTTTGAAAATCCGGGTTGGTATACGCAATACACACCCTATCAGGCTGAGATTGCACAAGGGCGTCTCGAAGCGTTACTGAATTTTCAAACCATGGTCAGTGACTTGACTGGGCTACCCATTGCAAATGCCTCCCTCTTAGATGAGGCTACAGCGGCAGCTGAGGCGATGAGCATGTTTTTTGCCCTAAAAAACAAGCGAAATAAAAAGGATTTGGTCAGCCGTTTTCTGGTTTCCGATAAAGTATTTCCCCAAACCATCGATGTACTTCTTACGCGTGCCGAACCCCTCGGCATCGAAGTGGTCGTAGCCCCTGTTTCATCCTTTCAACTCGATGATCAAGTCTTTGGTGTATTGTTGCAATATCCTGCTGGTGATGGTGCTGTTGAAGACTATCGTTCTTTAGCTACCCAAGCCAATGCCAATGACATATACGTTACTGTTGTTGCTGATATTATGAGCCTTACCCTACTCATCCCTCCGGGTGAATGGGGTGCTGATGCGGTTGTCGGTAACACCCAGCGCTTTGGTGTTCCTATGGGTTTTGGTGGGCCACACGCTGCTTTTTTTGCCTTTGGTGAAAAGTTTAAACGTTCAGCTCCCGGACGAATCATCGGCGTATCAATTGATAGCCAAGGGCGTACCGCTTTACGTATGGCAATGCAAACTCGCGAACAGCATATTCGTCGGGAAAAAGCCAACTCTAATATCTGTACATCACAAGTACTACTCGCCTTGATCAGCGTTTTTTATGCCATTTATCATGGCCCCAAAGGTTTGCAACGTATTGCCCATAGAATTCATCGGCTAACAGGTATTTTGGCAACTTGCCTACAAGAAAAAGGGGTCCAGCTTATCAACACCTCTTATTTCGATACCTTAACATTCCGCGCTTCGGGAAATGCCGAAACGATATATCAGCGTGCACTCTCTCAGGGAATCAATTTACGCCGTCAAGGTG
>JABSSK010000614.1 GCA_013214265.1 Saprospiraceae bacterium
GACCGGAAAGATGCAGGATCAAGAAACGTTAATAGCTACTGATCTGCTTATGAAATGCCCCTCAAAATATAAAGACGAAGAAATTTATATTAAAGGAAAGGAAACCCGAGGATAATACCCTCTGGAACCTGATTCATTATTATGCAGGAAATTCAATATATAGGTGAGCACTTAGGCCCGCAACGATTGGGGCAATTGGCTATTGTTTTGGCTTTTGTGGCAGCCCTTACTTCCCTTTTGTCGTATTTTATGGCTACCCAACGCCGCAATAATCTGGCTGAGTCTGCCTCTTGGCAAAAGATGGGACGCATTGCATTTGGGTTACACGGCACTGCTGTTTTTACAGTTATTGGTATAATCTTTTATGTCATGCTCCAACGATACTACGAGTATCAATACGTTTGGGCTCACGTTTCTGAGGACCTGCCCCTTCGCTATATATTTTCTGCCTTTTGGGAAGGCCAGGAGGGTTCATTTCTACTTTGGATGTTTTGGCATGTGGTGCTGGGCGGAGTTTTGATTTTTACTGCCAAGAGATGGGAAGGCCCTACTATGGCTATACTCGCAGGTATTCAGTTATGCTTGGTATCTATGATTCTAGGTATATATGTTGGGTTAGGAGATGATCCGACTCGTATCGGTATTAATCCGCTGTTGCTATTGCGCGAAACCATGGATGCTCCTCTTTTTGCGCAAGCGGATTACGTATCCTTGATCAAAGGGAAAGGACTTAATCCTCTGCTGCAAAACTACTGGATGACCATCCACCCTCCTACTCTATTTTTAGGGTTTGCATCTACTACAATACCCTTTTTATTTGCTGTTGCTGGTTTGTGGTTAAACGACCACAAAGGCTGGTTAAAACCCGTTCTACCCTGGGCCCTTTTTAGTGGAGCTATTCTTGGACCAGGAATTCTAAGGGGCGGCGCTGGGGCTTACGAAGCGCTTAGTTTTGGAGGATATTGGGCTTGGGATCCCGTAGAAAACATGTCTCTCGTGCCCTGGCTCACATTGATTGCAGGCGTTCATACCAACTTGATTGCACGCAATACGAACTATAGTATTCGATCCACTTATATTTTCTATATACTTACTTTTTTACTCATTTTGTACTCCACGTTTCTTACCCGTTCAGGAGTATTAGGTGAAACATCTGTACATGCCTTCACGGAAATGGGACTAGAGTGGCAATTGGTAAGTTTTATAGGTATATTCTTGTTCCTATCGGCTATTCTTCTTGCCTTCCGATATAAGGGGATTCCAGCGCCTAAAAAAGAAGAAGCACTTACCAGCCGTGAATTTTGGATGTTTATAGGTACCCTGGTACTCTTGTTTAGCGCACTTATTATTACGGCCTCAACCTCACTACCTGTCTACAATAAGATCATGCAATACTTCAATCCCGGATTTGAAGGGCGTGTAATTACGGATCCAATACCACATTACAATAAGTATCAAATCTGGATAGCTGTATTTATAAGCATATTATCAGGTAGTGCTCAATTCCTGAGGTATCGAGCTATTGGTGGCTCAAAACGATTAAAGAAAGTCTTGCAGCGTATTAGTATTTCACTGGTTTTGAGTGGTATTTTCACCTACCTCACCTCTTTATGGATCAGTCTGGGTACTTGGCAGTATGGTGTTTTACTATTTACTGGTTATTTCACCACTTTCTCCAACCTTGATTACCTGATTACTTTTATGCGTGGCAACTTGAAAGCAAGTGGTTCCGTTATTTCCCATATCGGATTTGGACTCATGATTGTGGGTATAATTGCTTCAGGAGTAAACCAAAAGATTGTATCATCCAATCCATTTGTAATGGAAGGATTGATTCAAAGTGATGATCCTGAAGGATACAAAAAAAATATTATCCTTTTTAAGGATACAACAACATTGATGAATGGAATAAAGGGATCAACGACAATTATGAATGAAATAAAGGAATAGGCAACAATCATGAATGAAGTGAAGGAATCCGCAACAATCATATATGAAGTATAGGAATCAACAACAATCATGAATGAAGTAAAGGAATCAACAACGATCATGAATAAAGTAAAGGAATCAACGATAATCGTGAATGAAATAA
>JABSSK010000615.1 GCA_013214265.1 Saprospiraceae bacterium
TTCGTCAAACCCCTTTACCGCATCAAAGACTGTTTTTTTACACATTAAGCAGGCGCCAGTTACTGCGGATAACTCGTGGACTACATTTAGTCGATCCATATATCCATTTGCATTTCCTGTTTTACCGGTTTCTACATTTGAGGCAACACCATTTATACCAATTACAATACCTCCGTGTTGGATCGTACCATCTGGAAAAAGAAGCTTTGCACCAACGGCACCAATCTCAGGGCGCAGTGCATATTCCAGCATACGTTCAATCCAATCTGGTGTCTTTACTTCCGTATCATTATTGAGAAAAATGTAAACTTCACCTTTAGCTGAAGAGACCGAAAAATTATTTATTGCAGCGTAGTTGAACGGCTTTTTCCAATGTACAATGGTCACATTAGATTTAGTTTCAAGCTCTTGGTAATAGGTTAATACATTCTGCTCTGAACTCCCGTTTTCTGCAATAATAATTTCGTAATTTTTATAGGTTGTCCTTTCTGTTATTGATTTGATACAAGTATGTAGATCATCAAAATGATTTTGGTTGGGAATAATAATCGATACCGATGGTTCATTTTGTGGAATAGTATATTGGAGGGCATTTTTTCCGGTTAGGGTGTTTAATGTGATTTGTCCCAGTAACCCTCTGCGTTTAAGATCCCTTTTTAGTACTTTTCTTTGGTTAGCATTTGAGTTTTTACCTATCTGGAAATGTACGCGAGCGGATGTATAGTCTAAGTTATGAAGGAACTTTTCAAGTTGAGCGCCATTATTGTCCCATATAAACTGGGATTGTACAAAAGCTTGTTGTTGATTTCCAATCTCGTTTCGAAATGCTTGATTAGTTAATAGTTCTTTTGCGAAAGTAGTCAATTCAAAAATATTTGGAAAATGGAAAGGGCATACCTCAGGATGAGCCCCAACAGAAAAGGCTGCTGATGGTGCACCTAAATATTGTGCCTCTGCAAGAGGTAAATTAAAACCTTCCCAAATTGACGTTGAAAGAAATAAGTCACATCCGCTTAGAACTCGTCTTTTATCGGTCTCGGAAACATTTTCCAAAATCTTAATGCCTGCTTTAGAAAGTAATGCTTCTACTTCGTTACCAGGAGGAACTGCTCTTCCCATAAAAATGAAGGCAAGTGATTCATTCGGAAGCCTTTTTTCGAGTGCTTCTTTTACAGCGATGAAAAGGTCATAGCCTTTATAATGTCGCTCACCCTCACCAATACGACTTAAACCAGCAATTACGCGCGTACCTTCGGGGTATTCGAGCCATGAAGCAAGTGATTCGGTGTCGTGGTTGGGGCTAATTGGTTCTATATGATCAACTCCATTATAGATGACTTTGGAATTTAGAACTGAACTCTCTGATTTGATAAATTCAGAAATGCTAATGTGGGCATGAAAACTTCGTAGTGCTAGGCGTTTGGAAGCCTCAATTTCAGCTCTTTGCTTCGAGTCATTAGGGAAAAGTTCGGGATAAGGATCTCCATGGTCATAAGCAATTTTTAACCCTTTAAATAAGCTACAGGCTGTAACTAATTGAAAAAAAGGAGGGGTATGTACAAGAATAATATCTGGTTGTAATTCCTTAAGGAAGGAATTAAATACCTCCTGATTTGGAGCGACCTTGTGATAATGCATGTAGAATGGAGCCTCCGCCTGGTCAAAAGAGCCAATATGAAGATTATCATAGCCTGCTTGATGCAGGTACTTCGCCTGTTGACGGATGACTAATCCAACGCCATAACCAACCTTAAAGACACTGGATAAAAAAAGAATTTTTGCCTTTTTATTCATAAGTCAGATTCGTGTTGGAATTCAAAAATTGTTGCGTTATTTGCCTGAACCTCCAAGTATTGTTTCCACTTCCATTGATAGTAATAACGGTCATGCCAATTTTCACTACCTTTTCTCGTGTTCCATTTTCTACGTGGTGAATATTTGGGAGATTTAGAAAAACATTCACTCTACCTGACCGATGAAATTTAAGACATAGGTCAATGTCCTGTACTTCTTCTTGGTATACTGGGTCAAACCCTCCAAACTGTCTGAAATCTTTATTTCGGCAAAACAAAAAAGCGCCGGTTACTGCTGG
>JABSSK010000616.1 GCA_013214265.1 Saprospiraceae bacterium
ACCATCTACATTGAAGTCACTGATAATGATTACACTGAAGGTTACTTAGTTGCAGCTGATGATGATGACAATAACAATTTCACTTCTGCTATTAAAAAAATTCGCCCAACAGCTAACGCATTATTAAGACAACTCACCAGTTTAGATGCTAAACCTGACAATGTCAGTGTTGAATTTGGGATAAAAATCAGTGGCAAAGTAGGCGCTATCATAGCCTCTACTCAGACAGAAGCAAATTTTAAAGTTACCTTATCCTGGCAGAAAAAATAGGAACAACATGATAGGAACATTAGAAACATCACAAGTTCGAATATTTAAGTCCAAAGATTTCCAACCTGGCAAAATAAATTGTACAGATGATCTTCCAATTAAAATTTCTGGTGCTGGTTTTTTAGTCTCTAAAGGCTGTATTATGACCTGTGCTCATGTAGTTGGTGTTGCCTTAGGCGATATTAACATTGGAAAAAAGGACAACCCTCCAGACCCGAGTCAAAAAATTATTGTTGATTTTCCTTTAGCAAAAAATGGCACTAACTTAGGCCCTTTTTATTGCTCTGTTATAGGCGATAGCTGGCGAAAAGCCATTGATGAAAATCAATGGGACACCCATAATAATAACATCTTTGATATCGCAGTTTTAAAAATTGAATCGACTGTTCTTGATGGTGATAAGCATGAATTTGAAGAGTGTCAAAAACTGCCCGCATTAAAAGGTTTTTCCCAAGATTATATTGATGAGCCATTCAAATGCTTTGGTCACCCCTGCGATACAACGAATAAAGACGTTTTACAAGCTAATGGCACATACCGTTACGGAAAATTCAGTGGAAAAACGGCCAACGGAAATATTGAAGTTCAGAGACGTACGAGTGATACTCAATTTATTGAAAGAGGTTTTAGCGGAACTTCCGCATTTATTAAGGGGAAATTAGACCAAGGCTCTGTAGGAATGATCGTGTCTCTACACGATAAAGGTAGCAAGTCACTCGTTATTCCGGCTAGCGTTTTACAAAGCGTCTGGCCTGAATTTTCTGAATACACTTCAGAAATTAATGAGGCCAAAGGAATAACAGTACCTAAACGACTTTCGATGCTTAATCGTCAGCAACACTGTCAAAAAATAAAAGATTTGATTCGTAATGTTGAACATGAAATTAAAATAAATACCCTTGATGAAAAAGTTGTAAATCATCAGCCGATATTTTATTTTTTAGAATGCCAGAATAATGATCATCATCCGGCATTTTTAGATGCTTTAACCATTAAAACACTACCTAATGAATTACCCCAATACGATTTTGTTTCAAAATCTTTACTGCTGCGTCTTGATGAAGTTTATGAATCATCCGATCAAGAAATAATCGAAAAGTTAAAAAAACTAATAGTCGAAAATTTAGATAGTACGCAAGTAAATTATTCTGAAAAAGACGTAGTGGACATCATAAATTCCAATGAGAAATGTTTATTGTTTAATTGTGATTTCATTGTTGAAAATTTTTCTTCTGAAAATGAGAACGTCATTATCCTGTTAATTGATTTATTGCAGAGAGTGGCCAAATTGGGTTTAAACCAGCACGTAATTTTGGTGTTTAGCTTTCAACATGAAGATCCTAATAATGTTGATACTGGCATCTTCCGAAAATTAACCGCTATGTTTAAAAGTAATTCCTTTCCTATAATTCAATTATTTATGGAGAAGTGCCAAGATAAATCACTAC
>JABSSK010000617.1 GCA_013214265.1 Saprospiraceae bacterium
ACCGTAATATTTTGTTCCACAATAGCAGAGCGTAGTTCCCGATCCGTATCCATATATTTTACCGACTGAAAACGACGGGTTATCGTTCCGGTTCCACATTGTTTGATATTCATCTCAGGTGCTAATTCCACGATCTGTGCTAAACCACAATCATCGCCTACAACTACTGCCGCCCCAAAGTTGGCTAAATCCCCATCTAAAGATGGATCCAAACAAATAGTTATGGTGTCGGCCGGCGCCGCTGCTGCCGGTAAATATTTATCTTCCAGTAATATTTCTAATTCACAGAACCCATAATTCCCATAAATATCCCATGCCCACAGTTCAACCACTGGCATCGTCTCCAAATCACAGCACCAGAATTCCACAAACGTACCCATCGTGGAAGCATCATCAAATCGAGTATAGCCACTGGCATCCAACTCATCCCCTACGACTACACCATTATTGTTTCGATCATAGTTGAAACGACATGCCTCTGGAATGAATCGTCGAATTTGAAGTCGATCTAGGCCACAATTGTCCCATGTCCCTTCGTCCGCATCTTCCGCAGTTAACTGAGCGTAACCCGCAGAACTTAAGGATATATTGATCACATCATCACATTGCACAACGGGGGATATGAAATCTTTAACCCTGAAATAAGCGGTATCTAAGCTACTATTCCCGCACCCATCTGTTGCATTAATTACAATCCCATGCACACCCAAAGGAATACCACTAACAATATTTCTACTCACCGGATAATCTACGTGCATAAAACTACTGTCACCAGTTGGCGTACCCCAAAAGTCCGTCTCCGAAAAATAGCTCACAAATGACGTATTCAGGATAACCGTATCACTACAATCCGAAAATGAAAGCGCAAACATGCTCTCTAAAACAGATTGTTCCAAACGAAAACTAGCTTCACAGGCAAAAGGTGCCATAGATACAGATATCGTATCCGCCCCTTGAGCAATCACCGGCCCTTCAAAATCACCAATCAGAATATTTAAGGTGTCAACATTAATCGATTCATTTGTACACCAATCGAATAACTTGATAATTCTTTCAATTTTACGGGTACCACCACAAAGGATAAACTCCCTGTCTTCAAAACCCGAGGAATGATCGCACTCATTTTCTGTAATGTAAAGGGTGTCTCCGAATGCATTAATGATATATGGATAGGTAGGTGGTACCAGTGTACCAGCTGGCGTGCAGGTATTTACTTTTACATCCGGCAGCTTACCTGCAGGCACCAAGGAAGGAACATAAAATGGATAATTGATCGTTGTGTCTGTGGTAAGCCCAAAGGCATCCTCCGCAATAAAGGTTCTACGCAACGTAGCAAATGATGTATCACATTCTCCGAATGATATGACATCCGATACTGTAACTGTAGGCGTTGAACAATTATCACGAAAAACAGGACCACCAATATAATATGTGTAAGTGGGGTCATTCCAGGAGGCATCTACATTCAAAATAGAATCAATGTCATAACACAGCAACGAGTCCATCCCCATCGGATTTGCCACACTATCAATCACCGGAGGCATTAAGTCCAGCGTTCTGATGGCGCCCATACAGTAGCTATCAGCACATCCTGGAATACGAATGAATGCGTCCAGGACCTGACCTACATACTCAGGGGTAATCGTATCACCAACTAAAGCACCACTACTCGATACCAAAACAATTTCGTAAAGACTATCGATACCTCCAATAGTTGGTGAAGTAAGAAATAAGGAAGGCTCTACAAAAAAATAACAAGAATCATCCAAACTTAAATTCACTGTATCTAGGCAAGAAACATCACGTAAATTCGTAACCTCAACTGTTAACCGAGCCGTATCAGCCGGACAAGACATATCCGCCTCAGTAACATAATCAAAACGAAAAGTTCCAGTTGGGAAAGCCGCAAACTCAACCTGAGTGGAATCCGATAAATCCGCTGGAACACCATCTATATTTAACCATTCTCCACCCGTCATTGGGTTACCCGGCAATGTGGTCATGAAATTAACCATAAGGCTATTCTCCAAACATGAGGTCAACAATAGAATTG
>JABSSK010000618.1 GCA_013214265.1 Saprospiraceae bacterium
TTAAGGATGAGCCTTTTATCCCAAATGGTAGCGTATTGAATCCAAGTACGGGTGAGACTTGGATGGACCGTAACCTTGGCGCTACACAGGTCGCCACCAGCAGCACCGATACTGCATCCTACGGCGATTTGTACCAGTGGGGCCGCGCAGCCGACGGGCACCAAAGCCGTACCTCCGCTACCACAGGCACCTTGTCGACAAGCGACACACCGGGACATGGTGATTTTATTACTTCTAACAGTAGTCCCTATGACTGGCGTAGCCCACAAAACGACAACTTATGGCAGGGTGTAAGCGGCATTAATAACCCTTGCCCCAGTACATACCGTTTACCAACGGAAGCGGAATGGGAAGCGGAGCGTACAAGCTGGACTAGCNATAATGCTGCTGGTGCCTATAACTCGCCGCTTAGATTGCCGGTGGCCGGCTACCGTTACAGCAGCAATGGCGCGCTCGGCGATGTGGGTAGCTTCGGCGGCTATTGGTCTAGTACCATAGATGGTCCGTACTCGTGGCTCTTGGGCTTCAACGGCAGCAATGCCGGCATGGGCAGCAACTTCCGTGCCTACGGCTTCTCTGTTCGTTGCCTTAAGGATTGACCCTTTGATGAGCGAAGCGATTTGATACTTTGNCACTTAAACACCCTGTTCCGCAGGACAGGGTGTTTTTACCACCTCATTAGTGTTTGATTAAAAAAAAAGTTATGATTAAAGATATAGTTAGGTTAGTTAGGTTGCTGCTCATTGTGGTACTGGTGCTATTGGTTAATATGGTGTGGGCCCAGCGAGGGGTGTTCGCCTCAGGAGGAGAAGGGACGGGTGCTGGTGGAAGCATCAGCTACACGATTGGTCAGCCTTTTTATCAGTATGTTGTTGGTAGTGGTGGTTTTACCATAAGCGAAGGGGTTCATCACCCTTTGTATGTGCGGGCCACGGTAGATGATGTAGAGGTATGTAGGGGCGTGAATAGTGCGGCTTTATTGTTGTCGGCTGATTACGGTACCCCCGTTACGTATACGATTGATTATGATGGACCTGCTAACGGAGCAGGTTTTATAGATGTTACGCAGTCGGCAGCGGTGGAGGGCGCCCTGTTTTTGATCCCGCAAGAGGCGCCGGAGGGTATTTATGCTGGCGTACTAACGTATATGGATGGTGTGGGTGCTGTGGGTACGGATGCTTTTACGATTACACTGACAGCACCGACAGTGGATGCTGGTGGTCCCTACGCGCAGGTGTGCCCTACGGGTGGTGAGGTGATCTTGCATGGCCTGCCCGTTGGTGGTACATGGAGTGGAGAGGGCGTAAGCGATAGTACGGGTGGCCTGGGTGTATTTGACCCTACGGGACTGGATGGTGGTCAGGATGTCGTGTACAGCTACACGGATACTGATGGCTGTAGCGACTCGGAAAGTGTTACGATCCATGTCAGCGAAGCTGTGTGCAGTTCTTGTCCTGATAATGATCTGGTGGTAAGCGGAATGATTGCTTCGGGTGACTACGTAGCTGGCTTGACGCTGGAATCGGACGGGACGGTTGCAGCGGGTAGTGATGTGCTATTTCAGGCCGGACAAACGATCACACTTGAGGCGGGCTTTACGGTTGCGGCGGGTGCTACCTTTCAGGCGGTGATCGATGATTGTGCAACGCCGTCCTCCCGCGAAGAGATAACTGAGGAAGTTATTGTGCCGCAGATGGCCACCCCGATGCCTGTACCGGGGTCTGGGATGCGGGCAAGGGTATATCCCAATCCGCTGCGATACAACGGGCAGATTGTATTGGAGCTTGCACAAACCGAAGAGGTAAGTATTCAGGTGTACGATCAGTCGGGGAGGCTGGTGCGAGAAGTAATACGCCGCCAGATGTTGGGCGCTGGCAACTATAGCTTTGCATTAACCAGCCGAGGCTTGTACAGTGGTATGTTCTATGTAGCGATCCAAACGGCCAGCGAACGGCAGGTACTAAAAGTGATCACTATCGGAGAAGCAGGCTACAGCCGTAGCCGAAATGAATAGCTATCGGGAAGGTGCGTGCT
>JABSSK010000619.1 GCA_013214265.1 Saprospiraceae bacterium
TTATCTGATGGTGCCGAAAATTTAAGGAATTTTCAATTAAATATGTTTCCGGAATCCTTACATGTCCTCGACTGGTTTCACGTTACTATGCGACTCACGGTACTTAATCAGTTTGCAACTGGTTTGGTGAAATCCGATCCTGAAATAGGCGCACAAGTAAAAGATTATCTTCAAAGTGCTAAATGGTATCTCTGGCATGGAAATGTTGAGCGTTCATTAGATAAAATAGAGAACTGTAGTGATTTGTGTGACGATAATGAATTACACTACGGAAAAAGAAAAAAGTTCTATAATCACCTGATAGATATGGTTACTTACATTGGTAACAACCGATGCATGATACATAATTATGGCGAGTTGTACCGTTATGATGAAACGATATCAACCGCATTTGTTGAATCAACGATTAACCAAGTCATTGCCAAGCGAATGGTAAAGAAACAGCAGATGCAATGGGATCATAAAGGTGCTCACTATCTATTACAAACTCGAATAGCGGTACTTGATGGTGATTTGAACAGTACGTTTGAACGATGGTATCCCGGTTTGAAAATATAAAATTCTACGAGAGAAAGAGAAGAGACCCATATACCGTTTGCAGCATAATTTTATTAATTTGCCCCCCCACATTTTTATGCTCTCCTATTAGATATTGAGCAAAATACAAAACTAATCAAAATTTGCATTTATTAAATATTAATCTACGCTTAGTTATTAAGGAGTTATTACCTGTGCTATGGATTGGTTCTGCATTTTAAATACTTACCTTCAGTTGTTTGTCTGATTTACCTTAACTCTTTACACAACGCGCATTTGTTAAATTTAAAATTGGGGATTATTATCAATGATAAATAAACTATTTCAACACTATGTTATAGCTGATGAAAATAAATTTTAAGCCAATTAGGCTAATGCGTAATAAAAATTTAATGGAGATAAAAAATAATGTCGAATTATAAGTTAAAGTTTAAAGACCATAAAGGTGCTGATTTAGGTTTTCTGAAAATAGTAAACGCTAAAGGGATAAATGATGGACGTATGTTCGTTACAGGTGGTACTGAGAAGGAAGGAACTACTTTTTCCAGAACAACGTATAAAAAAACTGACGAAATCTTCTATTACAAAGTTGAAGATGAGAGCAATATCTACTTGGATGAACACACTTTAGGAGGCGTAGTATTTCCTGAATCTGCTCTTTTACCGGTGGCTTTTGGTTCGATACACGCATGGGAGATAACTAGTAACAAACGTTTTGGAGCTGTGTATTTAGGGAAGACTGCTGAATTTATGGGATCAGCAAGGACAGAAGAGCAATTGAAAATAGAAGAACTCAATCCAGGTGCAATATTCTGCAATCTGGAAATGACATCACTTTTTTATACTGTTGAGTTAGTGGTAGTTTAATACTGACTAAAACAACTCACCGTCTAAATACGGTGAGTTAAAAACTGACGACTGAATGGCCAGCATTTCGGCTAAAGCCATTTTTTCAAAGTTATCATTTCATTTAATACTTTTAAAATTTCTGTATCCTTTGGAACTTCCTTATCTTTTGTCGTAATAGTGCAATATAGATATACATTATTTTATTAATAAGGGGGTCTTCTAGGGGTTTCGTGCAAACTTCCTCGAAAGGTTCATCGTAACCATAAAAAATAATATATATTCAATTGGTTACAGTAAAGCAAAGTCGCTTTTACCTTAAATTAGTCAACCAACTATTCTTTCGTAATATTGGCAAACAAATCAACATTTTCTAACATAGGGTCTAACTACATAAAAATTTTATTAGGACACCCAACGTAAAAAATCATTAATCAATGTACCAAAATTAGCTGTTAGAGTGGGTGTCCATTTTATTTTTTGTTATTAAAACAAAAAGGTTACAGAATCTGTAACCTCACATGTTAGTAATCTGAACGGGTAGTATTAATAATCCGTGGTAAGTTGTATGTTTTGTCAAATTTCTTGGGTAATATCATGTAAATTAAATTGTTGGTTTCATTCAAGACATTCAGATCATTCAGGTA
>JABSSK010000062.1:0-4353 GCA_013214265.1 Saprospiraceae bacterium
TTGGTTCATAGGAACGATGGATTATTACCAGTACCCCCAACTAAAGCCAAAGCGTAGTTGTAATTGTACAAAAAGCGTGGAGAAGTCTTCACTATCGAGGTCACGGACATCGACATCGGTTATGAAACGATACCCTGCCTCTGCACCTAGGCGGAACCATTCGGTTACATTCATTTCGATACCACCACTTGGCGTTAACCCAAAGATACGGTCGTCATTATCGTTGGTTATATTAATTTTTCCGCTACCTGCTATAATGGCGAAATATGGGTGAATAACTCGGTCAGAAACAGGAGCATAAGCTAATTTTAAGCCACTATGGCGGAGTTTAAAACTTACATTTCCTTCTTCAAGGAAAAGATCATCACGCATCCGATGCCATGCCCACCCTAGAAAAATAGAACGACCAAATTCAAAGTCGACACTTCCGCCTCTGATATACTGGGCGTCCTCATTTTCAAAGAAGCTAAAATTATGTCGGCTATTATACCAGAACCCCGTTAGGTCAAGGGTATTGTTACCGAAAAGAGTTTCTTCTTGTGCTTGTACTGTTAATAAGCTTGCGAAGAAAAGGAGTAATAAGGTGATTGCTTTTTTCATGGCCGTAATTTTTGATTTCACCTATAAGATGATTTGGCTTTTAAATACCCCTACTTCATCTTGATAAAACTTTAAGGACGGACGATAACTAAACGTTTTGTAGTAAGGGTTTTTCCTTTAGCGTCTCGTAGACTATAGAGATACGTTCCTTTTCGTAATGGAGAAACATCAACTTTTTCTGTTCGATTTCCCTGCAAGAAATAGCGTTTTTTCCAAGCTTCCAGCCCAAGTATATTCATGATAGTTAGGTCATATTCACCCGGGGGTAGGCTTGTGAATGCAAAGCGTACATTTACGATTGCAGGGTTTGGGAATGCATATACGCCAGGTACTAGTTGGTTTACGTCCTGAAATTTCGTGGTTTGATTAGGGGCAGCATACGTAATACCTTGAATAAATTTTTCTTGTTCTCCCATTTCAATCCAAGCCAGTGGTTCCGGTAGCTCGTTGGAATAATAAATATACGTGACACGAGTAAAAGATAATGGGAATACATCTGAAGGGATAAGGCTAGAAATATCCTGCCATGCGAAATTACCGAGTTTTGCTTCGAGTGTAATACGCTGGGTTGTTATCCGTTTTTCTCGGAGGGCGTCAAAAAAACCACCCGGAATAAGCACGCGCCCCCAAGCATCAACCTGGTCCGTGCGCTCTCCTGTGAGATTAATCCTGAAGCTATCAGGAGTTATGGGAAGGGCATCAAGAATTGTTTGGGGAAGTTGTTCTGTACTTACTGTTTGGCTAAATGCATAGGCATGCTCAAATTGATCGCCATATTTTAAAGGAGCTCGGCGGTAAATTTCGGGTTTGCTATAGATTACGGTACCGGTTATATTCATTTTTAGAGGATCAGACGCTTCGGTTCTCCACTTAAGGATGGTACCATCTGGCTTCGTTTCAAAAAAGGATTGCTCCTGATCTGCTAACGGTAGCATGATATCAATTTGAGGCCTTAATTTATCTTTTTGTTGGGTGGAAGGTATCTGCCAAACGGTACGTTGGGTATACGGTGATTGTAAGGTGGTGAAATCCCAACGGTGGTTTTCTCCTGGGGGCCCTACTTGTATACCCGCAGGTAGATTATCAATAGCGAAAAGAATTGTATCTCCTACCTGAGGTAGTTGGGTACTTGAAATCTCTATTTGAGCTATTCCGATTATTGGATATAACAAAATGGATAGGATCAGTAGTAATCGCATAATAAGCTGATTGTCGAGATGATACCGAATGAATGGTCATGAAGTAACCTGTTATTGATGGATTTGTAAGGTACATTAAAATGCTTGTAGCGCCACTAGTTTTCGATATTCACCCTGTTGATCGACTAATTCATCATGTGTACCACGCTCAATAATTTTACCTTTTCGCATGACTATAATTTCATGAGCATGCTGTATGGTTGATAATCGATGTGCAATAATAATTGAAGTGCGATCTTTCATGATGTTGATAAGTGCTTCTTGTACTAGTTTTTCAGATTCCGAATCAAGAGCAGAGGTGGCTTCATCAAGGATAAGTATAGGGGGATTCTTTAAAATGGCTCGGGCGATTGTAAGTCTTTGCCTTTGTCCACCACTAAGTTTATTACCGCGATCCCCAATATTCGTATGATATCCCATCTCCGTATTTGAGATGAACTCGTGGGCATTAGCAATTTTAGCGGCTTTTATTACATCTTGTTCGGTAACCTTATCTAAGCCAAAAACAATATTATTATAAATCGTATCATTAAAAAGAATGGCTTCCTGAGATACGATTCCCATTAGGTTGCGCAGATCTTTGAGTGCATATTCCCGAATATCTCGACCATCTAACCGTATTTTTCCTTTCGAAACATCATAAAATCTTGGTAGAAGATCAACAATTGTTGATTTCCCTGCTCCAGAAGCACCTACTAAAGCGATGACCTTCCCTTTTTTAATCGTAAAACTAACATCAGATAGCACTTCCTCCTCTTCTGCTCGGTACGCAAAATGGACATTTTGATATTCGATCTGGTCGGAAAAAGTGTGTATAGGTTTGGCATTAGGTTGGTCCGTAATGGCATTTTTTGCATCTAAAACTCGTTCGATACGGGTAAGTGCAGCAATTCCTTTTTGGATATTGTAAAAAGCCTTGGAAAACGACTTTGAAGGTTCAATTACATTATAGAATGCGAAAATAAAAGCCAAGAAAGTGCCTGGTTCCAGTGATTCAGTGAAGACCATTTTTGATCCGTACCACAGTAATAACGCGACGGTTCCAATACCTAAAAATTCAGATAATGGAGACGCGATATATTTACGCCAGAGTAATCGGGTACGTGACCTTCGGTAGGCATTATTTTCTTTCCCAACTTTAGTTTCCTGATATCCTTCCGCATTAAACCCTTTGATAATCCGAAGCCCACTAAGGCCTTCTTCAATGATTGATAAGAGTGCACCCAATCGATTCTGGACATCTCCTGATGGGCGTCGCAGTGACTTTCCAATTCCACCAATCACGAAGGCGGTGAATATGATCAATGCAAAGACAAAAAGAGTTAGTGGCGGGCTGATATATATCATCAGTGCAAGGGCTCCTGCAATAATAATTGGTTCTCTGAATATAGCTTCAAGTACATTAAGAATACTCCATTGCACCTCATGTACATCCGCAGTCATACGGGAAATGACGTCTCCTTTCTTTTCCTCTGAGAAAAAAGAAAGGGGTAGAGCGAGCACTTTGTCAAATAATTGTGCCCGTAGATCACGGACGATACCATTACGCAATGGAGCCATGAAGAACATGGAAAAATATCTGAACAGGTTCTTTAAGAAGAAAATAATCACAATTGCTGTACAAACGAAAGTGAGGGCACTCTCTTTGCCTTGTGTTTGAATTAGTTGGGTCAGATAGTAATTAAAATATTGCTCCAAGCTACTTAGGTCACCAATCTGTATTTGTGGTTTGTCAAATACACCTTCACGTCGATCAAAAAGTATTTCTAGAAATGGAATTAAGATCGGAATGCTTACTACAGTGAACAGTGCGGTTAATACATTGCTGGTAATAGCTAATGTAAAATGGAGTCGATAATTTTTAATGTAGGTAAGTAGGCGCCAAAAACTTTTCATAGGCAGCTTGCCGTCAAATTAATGAATGGATACCAATTATGGACTAATAATAAAAACAAAGGTAGTGGAAATGTAGGTCCAGTGTTTGAGAATTGGAAGTTCATTTGCTAGAAACACTTTTTTGAAGCTTGAAGTTTAAACCGCAGAACAACAACGCCTTTCCGGCCAAAACCAGAAAGGCGCTCGTATGTTCATTGATTTCGGACTGGATTACTCCGTTTCCTCGTTCAGATCAAAGTCATTTAGATACCCTGTATGGAAATTACCTTCTCTGAAGTTCTTGTCTTTCATCATTCGTTGATGGAAGGGGACGGTAGTTTTTACGCCTTCGATGATAAATTCATCTAATGCTCGCTCCATTTTGGTAATACACTCCTCCCGAGTTGGTGCCCTACAGATTAGTTTGGCTACCATTGAATCGTAGTAAGGAGGAATGTTATATCCGGCATAAACGTGGGTGTCAACTCGTACACCATGTCCTTTCGAACTATGGAACGACGTGATTTTTCCTGGGCTAGGACGAAAACCATTGAAGGGATCTTCGGCATTGATTCTACATTCGATGGCGTGTGCGGTAGGGAAGTAGTTCTTACCTGAAATCATTTCTCCAGAAGCGATCTTTATCTGTTCTTTAATCAGATCGTGGGCGATCACCTCC
>JABSSK010000062.1:4363-11121 GCA_013214265.1 Saprospiraceae bacterium
ATGAAATTCAGGTAAATAGTTCTTCCCTGATACTTTCTCTCCTGCAGCTACCTTGATTTGTTCTTTAATTAAATCAAAGTTAACCACTTCTTCAGTGATAGGGTGTTCAACCTGTATTCGAGTGTTCATTTCCATAAAATAGAAATTCCGGTATTTGTCCACCAAGAATTCTACTGTTCCAACGCCTTCATAATTGATGGCTTTACCTGCGAGAACAGCGGCTTCCCCCATTTTTTCTCGCAATTCATCTGTCATGAAAGGAGAAGGGCACTCTTCAATAAGCTTTTGGTGGCGCCGTTGAATGGAGCAGTCCCTTTCGGAGAGGTGGATCACCGTTCCTTTTTGGTCACCAGCAATTTGAAACTCGATATGCCGTGGTTCTTCAATAAATTTTTCAATATAGATGCCATCGTTGGAGAAGGATGCTTTGGCTTCATTGCGGGCCATACTCCAAGCATTTTCAAATTCATCTGGCTTCCATACTATGCGCATACCTTTACCACCTCCGCCTGCGGTTGCTTTCAGGATCACAGGATACCCGATTTCATCCGCGATTTTCAGCCCTTGTTTTTCGTCTTTCAGGAGGCCGTCTGATCCAGGAATCACAGGTACACCAGCTTTAATCATGGTGTCTTTAGCTGTGATTTTATCTCCCATTTTTCGAATTTGTTCTGGGGTAGGGCCAATAAATTTGACACCATACTCAGCACAAACTTCTGCAAAATCAGCATTTTCGGCAAGGAAGCCATATCCGGGATGTATAGCATCTGCGTTGGTTATTTCCACAGCGGCCATAATTCTAGGCACACTTAGGTACGATTCTGCAGAGGATGGAGGACCGATACAAACGGCTTCGTCAGCAAATCTGACGTGTAAGCTTTCTCGGTCAGCGGTGGAATAAACAGCTACAGTCTGGATACCCATCTCGCGGCAGGTACGAATAATACGCAGGGCAATTTCGCCCCGATTAGCAATCAGTACTTTTTTAAACATAGCTACTCAATTGAACAGTAATTACAGTCATTAGGGTACGCTGGATTACCGTTTTTGCGAAAGCAATAAAAAAATCTCTTCATCAAGAAATCATGAAGACAGCTCTAACTAGCCATTGGGGTCAACCAAGAAGAGCACTTGGTCGTATTCTACTGGTTGAGCATCTTCTACCATGACTTTGACAATTTTCCCGCTGATTTCGGACTCAATTTCATTAAATAATTTCATTGCTTCCACCATACAGACCACATCACCGGTACTAACGGTATCTCCAACTTTCACATAAGCACCTTTTTCGGGTGAAGGAGAGCGATAGAATGTACCAACAATAGGTGATTTAATAGCCTGATATTTGCTTTCGTCATCTGGTCCTGTAGCACTATCTTGTCCTTGAGATGTAGCAGGAGCGGATGTAGAATCGGCATGTGGAGCTTGAGGTAAAGGTGCGGGTTGTGGCGCAGGAATTGCTGTGGGCATCTGAACCATTTGCTGTTGAGTAGGCATTGGAACAGCTGTTAATTGCTGTTTTACTTTTTCGTAATTCTTAGTACGCACAGAAATTTCGAACTCGCCGTCCTTCATTTTGAATTCTGTAAGTCCGAGCTGGTCAATTAGTTTGACCAGGTCTTTAATCTCCTTAAAATTCATATGTTACTGTTTTACGCGTTCCATGTATGAGCCTGTTGCCGTATCAATCTTAACAGAGTCACCCTGATTGATGAATAAGGGGACTCTAACTTCGGCGCCAGTTTCAATGGTAGCGGGCTTAAGCGTATTGGTTGCGGTATCACCTTTTACACCGGGCTCGGTGTAAGTGATTTCCATGATTACATATTGAGGCATTTCCAGCGTAAGGGGTATTTCCTTATCGGCATGATAGATTACATCAACATTCATGGCTTCCTTTAACAGCCCAGGGGCTGGTAGAAACTTTTCTTCTAATTGTATTTGTTCGAACGTCTCATTGTTCATAAAATGATAACCCATTTCATCTTTGTAAAGATATTGAAATGTACGACGCTCAACACGGACTTCTTTAATCTTGTGGCCTGCGGGAAATGTGTTGTCCAGCACACGACCCGTAGTCATACTTCGTAATTTTGTTCTTACGAAAGCGGCACCTTTTCCAGGTTTAACATGCTGGAATTCAATGATTTGAAAAATATCATGGTTGTGTTCAATACACAGCCCATTGCGGATATCAGACGTACTTGCCATTTGATTGATAGATTAATCATTAATAAAGCGATGCAAAGATAGGAAAAGTTAGGGCTAGCTAGGGTCATATGCCCATTTCAAATAAGTTGCACCCCAAGTAAAGCCCCCTCCGAATGCGGTTAGAACAAGGTTGTCCCCTTTCTTTAGTTGGGTTTCATAATCCCAGAGGCATAGTGGTATGGTAGCGGCTGTGGTGTTACCATATTTGTGAATATTCACCATCACCCTTTCCATAGGGAAGTCGGCCATCCGAGCAACAGTTTCAATGATTCTGTGATTTGCTTGGTGAGGAACGAGCCACTTGATGTCGTCGTTTTGCAAATTATTACGTTTCATCACTTGCTTAACAACATCCGACATACCTGAAACAGCTGCTTTGAAAACTGGACGACCATTTTGATAGATAAAGTGATCCCCGGCGTTGATGGTTTCGACGGTTGCTGGGTGGCGGCTCCCGCCTGCCTTTTGGTGTAAGTAAGGTTCACCGGAGCCATCGCTTTTCAGAACAGCATCGATATGACCAAACTCATCACTAGGTTCAAGAAGTACAGCACCGGCACCATCTCCAAAAAGGATACAAGTAGTGCGGTCAGTGTAATCAACGATAGAAGACATCTTGTCTGCACCTACGACAATTACTTTTTTATGCATTCCGGAGCTGATGAATTGCGCACCAGTAGTTAAAGCATATAGAAAGCCTGAACAGGCCGCTCCCAGATCAAAGCAATAGGCATTTTTAATGTCCAAAGCATTGGCAATAATATTTGCTGTATCAGGGAAGAGCATATCAGGTGTTACCGTAGCACAAATAACTAGCTCAATCTCAGCTGGGTCCGTATTTGTTTTTTCCAAGAGGCCTCGAACAGCTTCAATACCTAATATTGATGTGCCTTTCTCCTCGCCTTTGAGGATGTGACGTTCCCGAATACCTGTGCGAGTGGTTATCCACTCATCATTGGTGTCCACCATCGTTTCTAATTCCTTATTGGTTAGGATATAATCGGGAACATATCCTTGAACGCCTGTAATTGCTGCATTAATTTTTGACATACGACTGTTTTATTCGTTTTCGTCTGACCTTATGGCCTAAAAAAGAAACTGAATGCATTGTACACCCCGCCGGTATGTATAGCAAAAAACGGCTGCAAGGTAATAAAAAAAGTGGTAGATGAATACTTAATAAGTTTCCGGTTCTTGTTCAACTTCGTACTCTTTATACGAAATCGCGAGTAAACCAATAAATGTTAACAAGCCATTGAGAGCGATAATAAGAAAACCAAATTCAAATCCATATAATAGTTCACTAGAGTACCGATTCACGACATAAGATAGAATAGGTGCTATAATACAGATTGGAATAACCAATCGGTCATTAATTTGTAGTTTGGTTAATAGTGCGAAAGAAAAGAGTCCTAGAATGGGGCCGTAAGTGTACCCCGCCCATTCAAAGAGTTTACTGATGACGGCTTCATTATTGATTTGATTGAAGATGATAATGGCGAAAAAGAGGATAACCGAGAACATGATATGTACCCTAAAGCGCAATTTTTTTTCGTCGGCTTCTGCTCTTTTTACGATTTGAAATCCTAGGAAATCAATGCAAAATGCAGTTGTTAGCGCTGTTAGTGCTGAATCGGCACTGCTGTAAGCTGCGGCAATAAGCCCTAGGATGAAAATGATACCTACCCAAGGTGATAAATGCTGTAATGCAATAGTAGGGAACAGTTTATCTGTTTGTTCAGGAATAGCAATTCCAACCTGGCTAGCATATATATATAATAATGCCCCTAATGTGAGAAATAGAAATATTACCAGCGTTAGGGCAGAGCTAAAAGCAATCATATTTTTTTGCGCATCCTTAATATTTCGACAGGTAAGATTCTTTTGAATCATGTCCTGATCTAAACCAGTCATTACAATGGTGATTAGGGCACCACTAATGAATTGTTTGAAAAAATTGTTAGGGTCGCTCCATCCTCCTTTAAAGAAAAACATTTGGCTGTATTCACTGGATTGTACAACTGTAGCTAGACCGCTCAGGTTTAGTTCCAGCGAGTTGCTAATGGAGGTTATAGTAAAAATAACCGAAAGAAGCATTAGCGTAGTTTGTAGGGTGTCGGTCCATACGATGGTATTGATCCCACCACGAAAAGTATAAATCCAAATCAGAATAATAGTGGTGCCAACCGTTACCCAAAAAGGGATACCAAAAGGGCCAAGAACAAATTGCTGGAGCACAATGGCCACTAAGTAGAGGCGGAAGGAAGCCCCAATTGTACGAGAAAGCATGAAAAATGCAGAACCAACCTTGTAGGAATTAGGTCCAAAACGCGTACCCAAATACGAATAAATGGAAGTTAGGTTTTTTCGATAATACAGCGGAAGCAAAATGCCTGCAATAAAAGCGTAACCAGCTAAATAGCCTAACGCCATTTGCATGTAGGAGTAAGCTTGGTTAGCCCCATTACCACCAACTACACCCGGAATAGAAATGAAGGTTACTCCAGACAGGGTCGCACCAATCATACCTATTGCTACTAAGATCCAAGGCGATTTTCTGCCCGCTAGGAAAAAAGTAGCATTATCCGTTTTTCGGCTAGTAAACCAAGAAACCGTAATTAGGATTAAAAATTAAATAATGATTATCCCCAGAATAATACCGGGCGTTAATTCCTTTATCATAAGGTTTTTGGGCGGAACGTTTAATAATAAATGATACCCAGAGCACGATACCGTATGCCTGGGGAGTAAAGTGATTAATCAGGGCCAAATATAGTAATATCAAAAATAAAGCCTAAAGCCCGTATGTATGTAGGGGGAGGTAAACTTACTTATATATCAGCCAAGATGCTTTTTAATGCCACTTTGGTTTGCACCCCAGCAGCACTCCATTGTAGTTTTCCAAACTTATAAATCATTAAAGTAGGAATACTTTGTACGCCCAGCTTTTGGGCTAAGGATTGATTTTGGTCCACATCTATTTTGATGATTTTTATACCATCTCCTAAATCACTTTTTAGTTCACTTAGAATTGGCGACTGCATTTTACAAGGACCACACCAATCAGCAAAAAAGTCGATCAAGACCGGAACATCTGAATCAATTATGTCATTAAAAGATCCGATTGCCATATCAAATTAAATCATTTGTTGTCGTTAATTTTAACGACCATACTAAAACAATATGTGGAATGTACAAAATGTTACGCTTCTTCCCTATACTATTGGTAAGCTGTTTTTCTTTCTGGGGATGTGCATCTGATCAAGTGACCAGTCAATCCGATGAAGATTTAACCAGTATAACAGGACCGGACTGGTCCGCTATTCAAGCAACAGATAATGAGGCTTTACTACTTCGGCTTGCAGGAAACTTGAATCCTAAACCTGAAAATCATATAGAAAAGGGAAAAAATGATGCCACTGAATGGGTTATCGCGCAAAATTGGGATATGCAAACTACCCGCACGGGGCTATTGTATCAAGTTGTAGTACCAGGCGATCAACGGAAGATTCGATGGGGAGATCGACTGCAAGTACATTATGAGGGCACATTCACGGATGGTACAATATTCGACTCTTCTTTTAAAAGGGGAAAGCCACTAGAATTTTATTTAGGAAATACTATTGCAGGCTGGAACGAGGGAATTTCTTTTTTGGGAGAGGGAGGAAAAGGCGTTTTTGTAATACCCCCTCATTTGGGATACGGGCAACTGGGACTGCGCGATAATGCTGGGAAAATCATAGTGCCTTCTGAGAAAATCCTGGTTTTTAGAGTGAGTGTACTAAGCATCATTGAACCAGCTGATTGAAAAGAGTAGGTTGGTTTATAAAATTTTATGAATTTCTCTCGTATTCGCAATCCTTTTCTTCCTTGAAATTGTGAGGATTTAGAATAACATTATATGCCCATACGATTATTCTTACATTTTAGGGCTTGTTTTCTGTTGTGATGTTCTGTATATTGGAATGGTTAAATCAAAACATACTACGCACACATAATGATGAAACCCAAGCCTCCCAGTTACAGCGTGGGATAAAAATATTTTTTACATACTTTAATTTGCTACTCCATGATCCAGCGTTCTAATCCATGGCTGCAGCAGGTAGATAATTTTATACAAAATAATTTATCTGATTCGAGCCTTTGTATAAGCCAAATCGCAGATTCGGTTTATACTTCCGAGCGGCAATTCTATCGCCGCATCAAAAAACTTACCGGTCTTACACCTAACGAGTATCTCAAACGTAAGCGATTGGAGAAAGCCCAAGAGAAAATTAATCGAGGGTACCAATCATCCGTGTCAAATCTAGCATCATCGGTGGGATATAACAGGACAGACTATTTTTCCAAGCTATATCAATCAAAATATGGGAAAAGGCCTACCGAACTCATTTGATATGCACCACCTTCTTTTCAGTCGGTATTAAAGCGATTTAATTTCTTTCGTACTATCATATTTTTATTTTGGCAGGATTGTGCGATTGAGCTATATTATCTTTGTAATAACAAAACGTACTCATAGAGATAATATCAGCAGAGGATACACC
>JABSSK010000062.1:11131-17023 GCA_013214265.1 Saprospiraceae bacterium
AGAGGCTATCTACACACTATGAAACACTATCTACTTTTTTATTTGGATAAATAAACCAGTAGACCGTCCATATATCTTTCATATTGTATCAATAAACAACCTGAGTAAATTTATCTGTTTGTTGTTATTCATAACAAAAGCCAGTATTACTTTTAATCCCCAATTTGGCATCAAACATTGGTTTCTTTCATACTACCATCTGACGCCTAACTCCCTCATTATTGTAGTTCTGATTTTGTGGATGCATGTGTTATCCTAAGGAATTAGTGTGGTACACCTGTGGTAGTAAACATGGTTTACTCTACTTTGGTATGCCAAGATCAAATTCTTTTGTTATCAATGATTTTTGATCTTTAATTTCCATTGTGATTATTTAGGTGATTTATGTCTATTTAATCAAAACCTTATTTTAAATCCTTTTAGGAAACCAGTTAAGGTAAATAATTTGAAAAAGTTTTATTTGTATAAATATTCAGAATGAGAAATGGGTCTTTTTTTAGCCAGTAAATGATGATTTCTTCCCAAATTCTGAGCGAAAGCTACCTTTTATCTAAAAGAGATAAAAAAAAAGTTGTTATCTAACATATTTATTTCCAATAGACATCATTATGTTAACCCCTCCCCATTTATTGTACTGAAAAATTCTAATGCAACCTGATTACTGTGATGTAGTCAATTTGACCTCCTTGCAATACCATTTTTCAAGATCTAAACCTAGATTTCTAATCTGAGTAACCCCAGCCTTGCTGTTTTCAAAAAAATAACCCTACGTTTTGCTTTTGGGGCTACATGAAAATGATAGCAAAGTTACTATAACGAGCTAAACTTATGTCAATACATACATTGATATGGCTTTAAGTCATATTGCTTTTTCAAAATACTTAAACATCATTCTAACCATTTTAATTTTTGAAAATGAAAAAATTAATTCTACTAATCTTCGTTATTTTTTTTGCTGCTACAACCACTTATTGCCAGAAAAATAAAGTTAATGTTCAGCAAAAAACAAGTTACAATTCTGCTCAAATATACCAAACCAGTGCGAAAGACGTAGTGCATCTTTTGCAAAACGGTGGAAGTCATAACAATGCACACATAAAGCAATCAGCAAAATCAAAATCAGGTGGTACCAATCAAAGGGCCAATATCAGACAAACTGGAAGTTATAATAACACCAAAGTTGTCTCTAAAGGAAAAACAAATAAAATCCATCTTGAACAAGTAGGGGATAGAAATCATAGTAGCATCAAAGCGACTAACGAAGGAAGAAATGGAAACCGTATCAGTTTAACTCAAAAAGGTAATCATAATAACGCAGTCATTACTGCTAGAGGTAAAAATACCAAGTTAGAGGCGGTTCAAAGAGGACACGCCAACAAGATTGATTATGAAGGAACTGGAAATAGAATGGATCACAGGGGCGATTTACTTCAAAATGGTGATCATAACACAATGGATGTTACTCAAAAAGGCAGCTACAACAAAATCAATGCAGCTCAACGCGGTAATCACAATCGCTTGTTAACGTTACAGAAAAACTCGTCAAACACCATTAATACCTTGCAAATAGGTAACCATAACTTTGCCAAAATACGACAGAATTAATTAAAGATGTTTGAGATGTCTTAATGATTGTTAGGGGAGTAACTTAAGGTTACTCCTTACTTGGTATTTTTGTTTATAGAACAAGTTAGAGCTTATTAATCATGATATGGCGTTATTTGCGGGTATCTTATATGCTTTTCAACCCAAATAAGGAATAAATATCACCTGATGAGTAAACACAGAGGTTCTTCTGAAGTAATGATTATTCATAAGCTCAACTTTCTATTAACCATTAACTTGGTAGGTTCTGTGCTCGGAAAAATGATTTCATTATATGGCTTACATGCTGATCTTATTCCTAGGAATGCGATCATCTTAAATAATTAAAGTAAAAGGATAATGATGGTATGCATGAAGGATAAAAAGAATAAGTCAACCGTAATAATATTTTTACTTATTTATTTAGGTGGTTTGTTCTGTGCAGTGCATTGTCAAGTACCCTCGATTACAAGACCAAACATAGTAGATCCAAAAGCTCCTTTGACTTCCGATAGATTGATGGTTTTAGAACAAATAGGGAATGCTAATAATTTATATATACAACAAGTTAGTAGCAGCCAAAACGTGACCAGATTATCACAATATGGGTATAAAAATCAAGCGAACTTAACCATGGTTGCAGCGAGCAGGAATACGATATCTTTACACCAAAGAGGACAGGAAAACCATATTAACTTTTCGCTTTCAGAAGGTGTAGGCCACCAAATACACATTTTCCAGGATCACGATTTGAACCTTGTCGAAGTAAAACTTGGTAAGACCACTCGTGCAAATATTGGAATATCTCAACAGGGAGGCGGATATGTCAAGGTGGATTTTCCAAATAATCAGCCTCATCGAGGTTTGAATTTACGAGGTTTGACCATAAAGCAGTCTAGAGGTGGTGTACCAATCGTAATTAAGAATTGACTATTCTAAATATTTCGAAGGGTCGGAAATGACAAGTAATTTCTTTAGATGAGTTGTACCTGTATAGGTTTAGTTATATATGTCTACATGAATCTTTTCCCATTTAAATACGTATTAAAATCAGTTCCAACCCTTGTTTTCATGCGGTTCGAGCTATTAATCGGCTTAAATGCTTACAAATCGGTTTGATGTTTTGGTTTCGATGTAATTATGTTCAACTCAGGATTCATTTACTTACACTTTTAAGTATAGGCTGGTTATCGTTGGCTGCACAAAATGGTGTAGACGTCGAACTTCAGGTTGATCAAATGCAAACCCTTTACTTTGTTCAGGCTTCTTGTACGAATACAACTGAAAGGGAGCTTGAATTGTCATATGTTCTACAGCTAGAAAAGAAGGGAAAGCCTATCAAAGCCCGCGCTGGTGAATTCCAGTTAGCACCTTCAGGAATTTTTTATATGGGGCCATTTGCGATTCCCGACCAAGATAGCTTAACATTTGGCGTTTCGCTTAAAATATATTTAGCGGATGAACTTATTGCTTCGGACGTATTCCCCAAGGTAAAGGCAATAGAAAGAGATGCTAATAATCTTTCTTTTGATGAAGACATAATGCAATCATCTGAAGCAGATCCGACATTAAACTTCAACCCCGGTGTGATTATTGGTGTTTTTGTAATACAACAAACCAAGACACCATGGGGGCAAAGATTTTTTGAGCTTTTCGCTCAGCAATGGCAGCAATTGGAATTAGAGACAGAATATAATATTGTAATTGAGGAAGTTCCATTTAGAGGTATCTATACAGTCATTACTGTTAAAGTCGATAATCAAGAGGTGTTCGCTCAAATACTACAACCTAAATATGATTATCTATTTGATTTGTCGTCTTATGCTTTTCAGATTACAGTACAAGATATTCAGCGACGTAATCAAATAGGAAAAGACATACTACTAGAAAGTAAGAATGATATTGAGATTTATTAGTTGGTTTATGTTAGCTCATATGAGAAAGAGAATTCTACGCATCTGTATTTTATTTGTTTTTTGGGTTATCTCTGGCAGCACGGCAACGGGCCAAGACTTAGTTTATCGTCCGGTTAACCCTGCTTTTGGAGGAGACGCTCTGAATTTTAGTGGATTACTCAATTTGGCCACGGCACAAAACCGGTTTACAGACCCTAATGAGTTTGACCCTTTTGATGATGATCCCATTGCGGAGTTCACACAATCTTTACAGAGGCAAATTCTAAATGTAATTTCAAATCAATTGATTAGTGATCAATTAGGAGAAGACTTTCTTCTGGAGGGGGGTACTACACAAGTAGGGAATTTCCAAGTAGATATTAGCGAAAGCTTAGAAGGATTAAGTATTCTGTTAACGGATTTTGGTACAGGAGGAACAACACAGCTCACGGTTCCGTTTTTTTGACCTTCATTTTTTGGTTTGTTAGGCCAGTATGTGTTGTTTTATTTCCTCATACCGGTAAAAGAAATGGATCGATAAACAAGTGTTTATTAATTATATGATTTCTATTACATATCACTATGATAATTCGATTATTTAGGTTGGGTTTCATATGTTGGCTCATGCTGCTTAATGGATGTAATGCTTATTTGCATCAGCCATTAGGTACTCGAGGTGCCAGAATTGGAGAGTCAACGTCCATGAGCTCCCCTTTGAAGGAATTACCAAAGCCAACGGATCCGATAGTAGCGGCGGTGTATAGTTTTCGTGATCAGACAGGACAGTACAAACTACAAGAGCTTAGCTCTGGTTTTTCTACCGTAGTGACCCAGGGAGCTACTAATATTTTGGTAAAAGCTATGGAAGACTCTGGCTGGTTTTTGCCAATTGAGCGAGAAAACGTAAATAACTTATTGAATGAGCGTAAAATTATTCGGTCCACTAGGGCACAATATAGTGAAGAGGAGGGGCCTCAGCCACAGTTGCCTCCTTTGTTGTTTGCAGGTGTCCTGTTAGAGGGTGGCATTATTTCGTATGATACGAATATCCTTACGGGTGGTGCGGGTATACGTTACTTTGGTGCAGGTGGTTCGGGACAGTATCGTCAGGATAGAGTAACAGTGTATCTACGAGCGATCTCAACGAGTAATGGTAAAATATTAAAGACGGTTTACGTTTCCAAAACTATACTTTCTCAAGCTTTGGATGGTGGGATTTTTCGGTTTGTTAGCTTTCAGAGATTATTGGAAGCTGAAACAGGCTTTACGTTCAATGAGCCTTCTGATATGGCGGTTAAAGAGGCGATTGAAAAAGCGGTGTATTCACTAATAATAGAAGGCATCATGGACGGGTTATGGGATGTTCCTTTGGAAAAAGCTCAGGCTCGCAGTTTGGCAGTACTTAAGTACCTTAAAGAAAAGGAACTGGCAGAGAAAACAGATCTTTTTGGTCGGGTTTTGTATAGGGAAAAGTTACAGCGGGTAGCAGCGCATACTGCGGCCAATTCTTTTCATTATGCAGGTGATTTGAGTAACTCGGATACGCAACTTGGATATGAAGTGGGTATGGAAGCTCAGCTATTGTCGGGTATTAGTTTTGAATCGTTTTTCTTTTCGGGCAATTTAGCCACAACATCAACTTACAAAGAAAAGATATTTGGTGCCGATTTAAATGCGAAATGGAGGTTCTTACCCTATAATCGCTTTACGCCTTATGTTTATATAGGTTGTGGAATGTTATTTGATGAGGATGGTCAATTAGAAGGTACAGGAAGACGAAACTATCTAAAAGGGCAGTTTGGTGGTGGCGTCGAATTTTTTCTTTCACATTCCATTTCAGTGCATGCGGGACTGGATTATAACTATTTACTAAATGATGATATTGATCGGTTAGTTAGGGGCTCGGAGAATGATATATACTACCGTGGTCGGCTTGGGATACGGTATTTTTTGGATAACAAGCTATTTCGTAAGTAAACATTTATGTATCGCATCATGAGGCCACCTTTTTTGTTTCTTATTTTAATATTTGGGATGAGCGGTCTTTTAATAAGCTGTTCTGAAGATCCGATTACGCCTAATCAAGAGTTATCCATTAGTGGTACAGTATATGATGAAGATACAGATGATGTGTTAAAAGACTGTAGGGTAACGATAATCAGTACGTTTGTTTTTGTGAAAACGGATTCATCAGGGCGCTTTGTTTTTGATTCCTTGGATTTCAGAGAAAACTATTCTTTACGTATTGAAAAATCTGGATACGAGGATCAGACAATAACCTTGAGTTTCGCCCCTGACGGTGTTTCGGAAAGAGATATTGAAGTAAGATTATCATTGGATCGGCTCAATAACAATGAACCTGAATTACCTAATTTGATTTTCCCAATCTCAGATGCCACTGACGTCATGCTTA
>JABSSK010000620.1 GCA_013214265.1 Saprospiraceae bacterium
TTATGGTTTGGAAGGGATCCCTAACATTGTGCGGGGTACGATACGGCACCCAGGTTTTTGTGATGCGTGGCACGCTTTAGTCCGTATTGGATTGACAGATGCTGACTTTCCGATTCTCGTTTCTGACCGGATCAGCTATCATGAGTTACTAGATGCTTATACTGGTAATAATCCAGGTGGCTCGGTAAAGGAACGCATAGCTAGTATGCTAGGTGTAGAAATGGATTCGGATGTGATGCAAAAACTCGATTGGCTTGGTCTTTTCCGTAAAAAACAAATACGATTGCCCAACGCGACACCTGCTTTAATTCTGGAAAATCTCCTACGGGATAAATGGGCTTTACGACCAATGGATAAGGACATGATCATTATGCATCACGAATTTGAATATGTGTTGCATGGCAAGAAAAAACTGATACAGTCTACTATGCGTTTATTGGGCAGCAATGCAGAGGATACTGCTATGGCAAAAACGGTAGGTCTGCCATTGGGTATTCTTGTGCGGTTGTTAATGGAAGGTAAAGTAAAAACGCGTGGCGTACATATTCCCGTCCTGAAAGAAGTCTATGAACCAATACTTGATGAGCTACGTACTTTTGGTATTACTTTTACTGAGCAGGAGATTGATATCTCATAACGATTAACTTCTTTTGATTCGACTTTTTTCATTTGGAATGATGCGCTTAACCAATGTTAAGGCACTGCAGGCTTTTCATTTGTTGCGCCAAGGCGCCACCATTCTTGTTTCCATTTTGTTAGCCAAATCATGGATCGGTACAGAAGCTATCGGTAGTTATGAAAAGCTACTCTATATTGGTTATACTATCAGTTTCTTTTGGGTCGCTGGACTTATTCAAGGTTTGCTAACGAGTTTTTCGGATCGTAATGCTAAAGATCAAAAAGCTTTTATTTTTAATGCCTATTTGGTTTTTAGTGGGGTCAGCTTGTTCTTTTTTGTTCTTTTATGGATTGGTCAAAAGCCCGCATTATTGCTCCTTACGGGTACGGAGGTACTCCCATTTTATCGGTTATTTCTGATCTATCTGTTACTGAATATGCCAACCTATCTGGTGGAGAATATTTACTTGCTGAGCAGTCAGTCGAAGCGTATTTTTCAGTTCGGGTTATTTTCTTTTGGAGGGCATTTAATAGCGATGATTTTACCCTTGCAGTTGGGATACCCTTTGGCATATAGTTTTTACGGGTTAATTACACTGGCTACACTCAAACACTTCTGGTTGTTGTTGCTAGTTCAACGAAAAAGTAAGGTTAGTTTTCGGTTAGATCTGATCCGGCCATGGATTCAATTATCCTTACCACTGATTGGTTACGCTTTATTGGGTGGGCTGATGCAGACTTACGATAACTGGCTGGTAAATTACTGGTATTCTGGTGACGAACGCATATTTGCGGTTTTTCGATATGGTGCACGGGAATTACCATTGGCTTTGGCACTAGCACATGCTTTTAGTACGGCTTTATTACCGGAAGTTAGGCTTGATTTGAGGCAGGCTCTACAATCGATTCGACAAAAGTCGAGGCAGTTGTTCCATTAGCTTTTACCAATATCACTGGTACTGATGCTAACCAGTTCTTGGTTCATCCCTTTGGTATTCAATCCTGAATTTATGGATAGTGTGCCGATCTTCAACACTTACCTTTTAATAATTGCCAGTCGTCTCATCTTTTCGCGAACCGTCTTAATTGGGTTGCAAGATAATAAGGTAGTTCTTTGGATATCTGTGGTTGATTTACTCACCAATGTAATTGTCAGTATTTGGTTTATTTCGCTGTGGGGTCTTACTGGCGTCGCTCTGGCAACTGTAGTAGCTTACAGCTTGGAAAAAGCATTGATCTGTGCTTATTTACATAAAAAACATCAAATACCAGTTGGAGCTTACACAGATCTGAGGTGGTGGTCAGGGTATTCCATTATCCTGCTAGCCGTATATTTTATTATTCAAGGCACCTAGGAGAAATACACTTTACTTGAAAAAGTCGTCTTGTATGCTAAAAGTACGAC
>JABSSK010000621.1 GCA_013214265.1 Saprospiraceae bacterium
TATTGTTGGTGCTGGGCCTGCCGGATATTTTGCAGCTCTGGAGTGTATCGAACAAGGTATTAAACCCATTATTCTGGATCGTGGTAAGGATGTCAGAAGTCGGCGACGGGATCTAAGAGCGATTCAGCAGTTTGGCGAAGTAAATCCTCATTCTAACTATTGTTTTGGTGAAGGTGGTGCAGGTACATATAGCGATGGGAAGTTGTATACGCGATCTCAGAAGCGTGGCTCAATTGAGAAATCACTTCGGTTATTAGTTGAACACGGTGCCACACCAGATATTCTGGTGGATGCGCATCCACATATCGGAGCGAATAAGCTAACCAAAATCATTACCCTTATGCGCGAAACCATTGAACTATTGGGAGGCAGGGTACTATTTAATACGTATGTAACCGATTTGTTGTTGGAAGGTAAAACGATACGTGGTGTTATATCGGAGGATGGAATCCAGTTTATGGGTGAAGCCGTAATTCTCGCTACCGGACATTCTGCTCGTGACGTTTATTATATGCTGGATAAGAAAGGCATACGGATGGAAGCTAAGCCTTTCGCACTTGGCGTACGGATTGAGCATCCGCAGCATTTAATTGATCGTATTCAATATAATCAATCACCACGGGAAGAGAACTTACCGGCCGCCAGCTACAAGTTGGTTACTCAGGTGCAAGATCGAGGTGTATTTTCATTTTGTATGTGCCCAGGAGGCCTCATTGTTCCCGCATCAACTGCCCCAGGAGAAATTGTTGTTAACGGAATGTCCATGTCGCGTAGGGATTCTGCTTTTGCCAATTCAGGCACAGTAGTGGCGGTTGAGTTAGAAGACTTAAAAGTTTTTTCGGACTATGGCGTTTTTGCTGGAATAGAACTGCAAAAGCAAGTTGAACAGGCTATGTTTGCAGCCAGTGATGGTACCCAAAAAGCACCCGCACAGCGTCTCATGGATTTTGTGGAAGGTTCTGTATCTACTGATTTACCAAGTACATCTTACATCCCTGGCGTTTTTTCTGCCCCATTACATGCATTGCTACCACAAGGTATTTACCAGAAATTGAAAAAAGGAATTCTAGACTTTGGGAAAAAAATGAATGGGTATTTTACGAATGAAGCGATTGTAGTGGGTACCGAAAGCCGAACTTCATCGCCAATTCGTATTCCGAGGGATAGGCAAACCTTTATGCATCCAGATATAACTGGGCTATTTCCTTCAGGAGAAGGTGCTGGATACGCAGGAGGTATTATCTCAGCAGCTATGGATGGACAAAACGTAGCTCGTGCTATTGCTGCTTATATGCGACAGCATAAGGCTACCATCAAATAATATGTGAATTGATAAATATATGAAGGCGATTTACGATCTTTTTGGCCGAATCCTTCTCTCAGTACTGTTCTTTTTTGAAGCAATTGACTCTATCCAGTTCTTTGAAGCAACTAAAGTGACCATGACCCAGCATGGTATCATATGGCAGCAGGACTTTCTGCTCACAACGGCAATTGTCATTCTTTTTTTGGGGTCCACTTTGATTCTTATCGGATACCGATCCACCTTTGGTGCCACTTTACTGCTTATTTATTGGGTGCCTGTTACCCTGATCACCGAATCTTTTTGGTCTTATCCAAAATCGGAAATGCGAGATGTAGCCATGCACTTTATGAAAAACATTGGCATAATTGGTGGCTTACTTATGATATACGTAAATGGTGCCGGTAAGTATAGTATAAAAAGGCTTTTTGCTACCTCAAGAGTTCCTGGTGCCTAAGGCTCATTGAGTATTTCACCACAGTGCTTACAATATTTGGCATCCGTAGTATGGCCTTCCCGACCGCAATATCTGCAGGCTTGATTACTGTAGTACCGCTTTCTGCTTTCAGAAATCATCTCTGCGGAGACGATCCCCGTAGGAACAGCTAAAACAGCATAGCCTAATATCATAACAACTGCAGATAAAAACTGGCCAAGGCTTGTTACCGGAGTTATATCACCATATCCTACTGTAGTCAATGTAACA
>JABSSK010000622.1 GCA_013214265.1 Saprospiraceae bacterium
TTATTTTATGCTACTGTTTTATCGAAAAGTATTTCTCCAAGGGTGACTTTAAAAAGAAATGGTAATATCCTTAAAAATATTAATTGATAATTTTTTAAAGCTATTGAATTAAAGCGTCCTGCCTAATACAATTGAAAAAACCTGTCAATCATTGCTAATTATTTAATTAACACTTTTATGATAAGACAAAGTTTTAGTGAATCTCTGTTTTTATATATTGAAAAAAAATCAGTTAACAAATACTACCCATATTTTTTGGCATTATCACTCTTGCTATTAAGCTGGTTGTTAGTTTTCACAAATATACTAGTTTTTTACCCAGTAGTGTTGGGTTGGCAAGTTCTTTTATTTAAAGTGGATAATTTAACAAGTTCGTTAACTCATCTCGAGGAGTATAGTTGGGTTGCGAAAAAAGTTTTTAGACTTACTATCCCTTTTTTAATGAAAGTGTTCTCAGTTGGGCCATTAGGGGTTGTTATATTTCAAGTGTTAACAGGCTACTTTATATTCATTTTGGCATATAAGATCACTTTAAAATTGACAGACGACTCTGTTCAGGCTACTCTTTTAACAATTGGAATTGCTTTTTTATATTTTGGACGTGCAGCATTTTTCGATCAGAGATTTACATGGTTCGACTCATTTGCCTGGCTCTTTTTATTGAGTGCAATGTATAGTCGAAGATATATTATTGTTTTTTTGTTCTGTACATTAGCTGCTTGGACAGATGAAAGAGCGTTTATAGCTTTATCATTAGTCTTTGCGTTTCATTTTCTGAATTCAAACAATGACAAAAAATTAATAAGCGTTAATCATCTTTTAAAACTAAATTCACTATCCATATCTGTTATACTTGCTGGTATTAGTTATTTGTCACTTCGCTTTTTTCTTGCATATAAACTCGATATGCATACGCCTAACGAAGGCGCTAACTTAGGTATGGTTAAAGAAACTTTTATTTATGCTCAAATTGGTTTTTGGACCTTTTTAGAGGGTTTTTGGGTGGTATTTATTTTAGGCGTTTTGGTGGCAATAAAATATAAAGATTATTTACGTGCAGTTTTTTTTACTCTTCCCATACTTGTTTTATCGATCGTATCAATTTGTGTTGAAGACATAACTAGGAGTGGCTCATACATAGTCCCAATAATATTTGTTATTATACAATATATGCAACACAAATATCAACAAGTGACATTACGAATAATATTACTATTTTTTACAATTATATCTTTTATTTATCCACCGATCTTTGTAGTTTCATCTTGGCCGATTAGTTCCTGGCTTTATTCAACTTTTAAAATTTTTCCTGATATAATAAATACGGTTTTCGGATTAATCAACTAATATCTATTAATAACAGGCAGACGAATTAATATGGTACACATACTTTAAGTGCCTAAAGTATGGCTGGAGTTTTCATAAATCCACATAAAAGTGGCACAGCAAGCAAAATATTAATATTTCAAAGTTGTTAGCATTAATTTAATTATGCCGTATGCTTTGTTCAGGGATGTATATATAGTGATTTTATAAATTGATTTATATATAAATAAACCAGAGCAGCTTTTTAAAATGGTAGGTTATAAATATGTATCTAACAGATACTTCTCATACCACCAGAATTTCATTTTTGTTGAATTTGATTTTCTTTCGTATTGTCGCCAGGTTTATTCAGAGAAGCGCCAAGTACATTATTTGGTACAAATTCCAGTTGGATAACGTTTCCTTTGGAATCATGGGCATAGTTGTATTTGGGGTCAAAGGTCCAACTAGGTAAGGAATTGATAATCCGTTAAGACTTGGCTAAACATGCGCTAAATCTCATCCAACAGCGATATGCCTTGGAACGAACCTATAGAGAAGCAAACCTGAACAGTGATCAACGCAGGCAAAGACGCCATCAGGAAGCTCGGCCGATCATAGAAAACCTGATCACCTGGGTGGGCACCGAACAAGCCAACAACCTGAGTAAGGCCCCATTGGTAGGGCATTGTTATATGCCAA
>JABSSK010000623.1 GCA_013214265.1 Saprospiraceae bacterium
GTTGGAAAAAGAAATCAATGAGTATCATAATAATGGAAAAGCATCAACCGAATTTTTAACCTGGTTTAAAGATTTAATCCAAAAACTATTGTTTATCCAGTCGGATATTACCGGGTGGCTAGATGGCGTTCAAGACTTCAACTATCCTATTTCCCAATACAAAGCCTGTACCCATTACTTTGACCAACATATTGGCTCACTCATTAAGGTACTCAAAGATACCAACACGTACGATCAGACCTTAATTATCCTGACCTCCCCTCACGGTGAAATACTGCAATTTGATGGTGTTGCTTTTCATCATCATATTCCACATAACCACGTATTTGATGTTCCTCTCATCGTAAAAGCACCACATCAAAAAATAGGAAAAAGGGTAATGGGGCTGACCGAACACCGGGATATTCTGCCTTCCCTAATGGATTTCCTGAAGATGGATCAATCACAAATTCCTCAGTGTAACGGAAAAAGCTGGTGGCCTTCCGTACAAACAGGCAATCACCATCCAAGAACCATCAGCAAAGGATATGATATCAACAAAATCTTAACCTCTTTGTATAAACCGCCCTATCTTTACGTGGAAAGTCACGATAAATACCAACTAACACCTAATTGGGCCGGCGAAGCGAATGAGTCGTTTTTATTCCAAACCATCGAAGGTGAACCCGGCATGCAAATAATGAATGATACAAGTATGACGGACGCATTATTATCAGAATATAGGACGAGTACCGCGAAAAAGTAAGAACATGAACCTCACTACGTATAAAGAACAGTTTTTTCACTGGCTACCTGAAAATAAACGCTTGGAGAGAATCTGGTTCATCGCCAAAACAGATTTCAAAAAAAGATACTATGGTTCTTTTTTGGTTTTCTGTTTAATATGATGGCCTTTGGTGTTATTCGGTTATTGTTCCTTCCCTGGGATTTTTCCATATATATCCTTTACTATCCCATTGTTCTGATTACACTTCTATTTTTCACGCTCGGAACCACTTTGATACTATCTATGATTTGGAGCTTTTTTCGGGATATTAAGCATTTATGGGAACTGATTCGCCTGGCCTTATTCTGGCTTAGTGGGGTCTTTTATGTAATGGAGCCTTTTTCAACCTGGAAAACTGCGGTTATTGCCCACTTAACGCCTTTGTGTGGTGTTCTGATCAATGCTCGTGCCACGTTACTTTATAATACCCCACCCGATTACTGGATGCTGGTTTATAACTTTATTTACGCTTTACTTACATTGATGATTGGTATGTATTTACATAAAAGATTAAGTGTACGCGCTCTGGAAAAATTATAACCCAATGGCATCAAAAACCCTAAGATTCTTTTTTCTTATTTCCTATACAATTCTTCAGGCTTGGTGCTTAAAATCCAATAATCTACAGGTGGCGCCTACGAGGCAGTTTTCTAATTTCGCTGCCGGTTCCGAAGCTATGGTTTTTGCTCGTTTAGCCTTGTCGGAACGGGAAGGAATGTTTAGTAAAGGGGGAATATTATTAACAGACAGAGGAGTACCCAAAGAGGAGGTATGGGATCATAATGCCTTATTATATCTGGGCGATCTCCCTTTTTCAGCAGAAATAATATACTACAAATCCCGTCCTATTGTACAAACATTCCTTTTCAGCCTTTGGGATATGATTAGCCCGTATCCGGACACCACTAATGAACATATTTTCTATTGGATTATTTCCTGTGCTTCTGCTGTAATCTTCGCCTGGTTTTTATACTGGGTCTGGCTTTCGATGGGTTATCTGTCCTCCATATTGACCGGACTGGGCCTTTTATTGTCGCCTTGGATCACTATTTCGGGAGGGCATTTATTCTGGGCCTCTGGTTTTTTCTTTTTACCCTTTGTTTATCTGGCTATCGTCCTACATAAACATCCGCAACCATCACTCTCCTGGAAAAATCTGATCGTACTATCCCTGCTGTTTTTTGTAAAATGCCTGTTCAACGGTTACGATTTGATTACCTCTTCATT
>JABSSK010000624.1 GCA_013214265.1 Saprospiraceae bacterium
CAAAATCAAATACAACAGCAATAGGGAGATACCCAACACCCAAATCAATTCCTGTATCAATGCCTGATCAGAAAAGTAGGAACCGCTGAAAAAGGCTGCTAATAACCCCTCATCCCGCAGTCGCGATCGGATTTTAGTTTCCAACCCGGGATCATATGCTGTCATTTCGAGATTGTAAGTTGGCCCCGTTCGGGTGGCCGTTACCATTTTATAAGTTGATTCCGGAATGAAGCGGATAAATCGATTTAACGGTATCTGGTCACCTACCCGGTTGCGGATCAGCGTTTGATCCAAATTTACCTGCAGGTTATCCTCATTTAAGCGCAAAACCACGGGAATGGCATTTGTCTCCATCCGCAGTTTTCCTATGGGTTCCTGGTTCAGCAAACTGCGAACCCGAGCTTCAATATCCGCAACTGTCACCTGAAAGCGTAAAGCGGCGGTACGATCAATCTCCAAACCATATTGAAATTGATTAGCAGGACTTGAAAAGTTATAGCCCTGCTGTGTCAACCAGTATAGTACCGGTTCGACGACCTCCTGCTTGGGCATATCATTGGAGGTTTGACTTTTAAAATGGACGATAAGTGGTGCTTTCTTCTCACCAAAGACCTGATCGAAGACATTCTTCAAAGGCGTAGCCGTAACCTGAGCTTTGGGCCATTGCGCACGCACAAATGCTGGCACCTCTTTGACTAATGTTTTCCAATGATCGGGACTAATCATCATCAATTTGAGTTCCTGCTCGCTCTGTTGCTCCGCATCCAACAAGAACTGCTGACGACCGATAAATCCGTTGCTGCTGACCGTGATATCAGAAAAGGCCTGGAAAATCTGAAGGTACCGACCATTATTCTCCTTAATATTCAATGGTTCGTTCCAATCGATTACCACCTCGGCACCTTGACGAGAAAGTTCGGGAAAGCGATCCTTCGGAATGACCTGAAGCAAATAGATTAAAAGTCCCAGCAAGCCGGCAAAACCAGTTAAAACCAGCCACTTATTCGCCAATACGCCATCTACTGAGCGTTCAAACCAGCCCGCTTTCTTTGGGGGTTGAACGGATATCGACTCTGACTTTTCAACAAGTCGGCTAATCGTTGGCAATACCAACCAGGCTACTAAAAGCGAGGCCCCCAATGCCAAAGAAACACTGATTGCCTGATCATAAAACAGGGCACCTGCCAAACCGGAAAGAAAGATGAGAGGCAGAAAAACCGAACATGTGGTCAAAGCTGAACTCAATAAGGGTCGCATGACTTCAACCGTTCCTTTCACTCCGGCCTCACTATTCGAAAAACCCTGCCTTCGATATTGGCGGATATTTTCAATAACAATAATTGAATTATCGACCATCAAGCCCACACCCAAAATCAGCCCGGCCAGAGAAATCGTATTAATGGTGATGCCGATTAGCGAAAATCCAAATAATGCAATAACCAATGCGATAGGCACTGCTAAACCGATCAATAAGGGTGCACGCCATTCCCGAAAGAATGCCACTAATATCAGAATGGCAAACAGCGCCCCATACCCTAAACTACTCAATAAATTATCAATCGAAACACGCAGCAAATTCGATTGATCGTTGGATAATTCAAATTCCAGCCCCTTATAGGTAACCTCCATGTCAGCTAACAAAATATCCATATCGCGCTTGAGGTCGAAAAGATTCCCTTCGGCTTGTTTGCGTACAGACATCACAATGCCGTTCACTGCATTTTTCTTGAAGAGGCCACGAGGTGCTGCTTCTGTATAAGTTACCTCAGCCAGATCTCCCAAGCGAAAAAAACTGCCCTTAATCTTAAAATAGAGGTCCTCGATATCTTCTGGCTTCTTTAGTTCCGATAAAAACCGCAGATTAAATTGATACTGACCGTCCTGAACCAAGATACTCCCAACCTGCAAATCATTTTGTTGGAAAATAGTCTTTAGCTCTGATTCCTCAACGCCGAGTCGAGCCAGGGTTTGAGCGTAAGGCTTA
>JABSSK010000625.1 GCA_013214265.1 Saprospiraceae bacterium
GGTCACGAGCACCAATTCGTTTAGCAATTTCCAGGGCTGCGCTCCCTCTTTTATTGACTGCATTGATAATTACACCGTAGGTTACTAGTGTTTTGATCATAGAGACGTTCTTATTGAAGACAGCTCTTTCCAATAGAGATGCACCAAATATGGATGGCCAGGCTGTATCCGGTTGGACGTCTATCAAATAACTTAGGTATTCCTCATTATTGAACCGTACAGCAACGTGCATAGGCGTTTGAGCTTGATTGTCGGGTGTATTGATATTAATCCTTCTTTTGATCAGGTAATCAAAGATTTCTTTTTTCCTGCAAGCTACGGCCCAATGCAGTAAGGATCGACCTCTTTCGTCTTTTGTATTGATGGAAGTGTTCTCTAGAAGACTATCCAAGCGCTCAAGATTCCCGTTACAAGCGGTTCTGAACATATTCTGACCTTGAACATGCATGTGGAATAGACAAAAAGCTAGGGATATAATAGTTTTATACATTGGGTTTAGTTAAAGTCGGGTGAATAATAAAGATAGGCTGACCTGTTTGGCGCCTAAATATTGCTGATATACGTTACCATGCAGCAATACGGATTTAATAAATGGATCGTGCTTAGTGTTCTAACAAGGTAATGGTACTTTACAATAGATCAGAAGATGTATACACTATTGCCTGTCAGGTCCTTTAAAGCCTTACAGGTGGGATTCTGCATTGGGCGTTTTAATTTTTGGTTGCTTTTGGTAATCGGTAATCTAGTTCTAGTGGTCATGGGGTTTGTATGACTTTATTACCATTTATGAACGTACTTTGGATTTTGATATTTTCCAGTTGTGCTGTGGGTAGCTCAAAAGGGTTTTGATCGAGGATAATGAAGTCGGCATATTTGCCAGTTTCCAGAGAGCCCAATTGGTTTTCTTTATGGATTTGCCACGCAGCATTAATGGTAAGAGCTTTGATGGCTTCCATTAGTTCTATGCTTTGATTTTCGGCAATGTATCGCCCGCTATTGGCTTTTCTTTCGATTGCGGTTTGAATCAAACGAAAGGGTTTACTTTCGAACATAGGTTGATCGGCATGAAGTGTGGGTACAATGCTCTGTTGCCAAGCAGAGCGTACTGGAAGTAAGTCATTTGTTCTTTTTTCGCCCAGAATGTGGGAGTATAAAGCTTCACCATAGTAGTAAAGGTGATTGATGTGAAAGCTGGGCGTGAGGTTGAGTCGCTTCATTCTCTCTAAGTCGGAGGTTGGTAAGAGTAAGCAATGTTCCAAGCGGTGCCTAGAGCTACTGAAATCAAGCTCTGAAGCCAGCTGATCATAAACATCAATCACATTCGAAATGGCGGCATCACCTTGGGTATGAATTGCAATTTGCCAGCCCTTTTCGTGATGATCTTTTACAAATGCTTTGAGGTTTTCTTTGGTGACCAAGGCTTCACCTCGCGAATTGGGTGGAATGGCTAATTTATTTGTAGTCAAAGGGGTGGTCAGATAGGGTTTTTCGATAAACATGGACCCGGTGTACGGTGAACCATCGTACCAGTGTTTGACTCCAATGATACCGTAAAAGTTGTTGGTGTCTATTTTAGTAGGCAGCAGATCAGGGGTATCATGGCGTATGTAAATAAAGTGGCGGGGGTATGGCTGGCGATCAGGTAGTTGGCCAATTACATTGAGCAAGTTACCTAGTAGGGTTGGCCGATCAACGGAAAGGTGTTTTAACAGAATGAGTGGCTTACTATCGGTAATTGATAGTCCGGTAGAAACAATCGTAGTATTGCCATTTTTTGCATAGTTACGCATGACTTCTTCGGAAGCTTTGGCGAGATGACTAGCTGTTAATGCCTGTTGGCTCATTTTATCAACAAAAGGTTTTATGGCTTCTTGTTCGACTAGATGCCCCGTTAGGTTTCCATTGGTGTCTCTTTCGTAATAGCTATATTCGGAAGGGTTAGGAGTATTGGAATGAATACCAGCTTG
>JABSSK010000626.1 GCA_013214265.1 Saprospiraceae bacterium
AAAACTGCTGATTATCAGGTCTTGTTTTTAGCTGTTAGAGTGGGTGTCCGTTTTATTTTGAAAAAAACATAAAGGTTAAGTTGTTTGTCTAATAATACCAATACTTTTGTGGCAATAAAGTATTCAAGCCTGCCATAAGAAAAAGCATCTATCTCTGTTTGGAGCGTTAGCGAGATAGAAAAGAAGTGCTGATGTGTCAACTATCTTTGAAAATAGTGGTCATATTTTATAGGTGTTTTTAATCTAAATTTTTGACAGCTTAGTGGTAAAAGCGCCACTATTTGTAACACGCTTTCGCCCCATTGAGACTTAGGCGGTCAAAATTGAGTTTGATTAATTTTGAATATTTGATATATATTTTATTATCTGAACAATTATGAAAATTGCCATTATTATAAAGTCATTGTTCGCTAAAGTTAATAAGTGCACATTGAATAAATTAATGTGGATTTTTAGCCATATATTTTTTAATGAATTTTTCTTGCCATATTATTGCTAAGTCTTAGTTATACTCTAAAAACACTATAAGTTAGTTCTAATCGATTGATATTAAGTAAAATTACATTACTTTCAATGAGGGGAATACTGATAAGACTGGTAATATCCTAGTTCTGATAAAAATATGATTTCTGGGTTTCTAATGCATTGAAATTATGGGAGACTAAATATAATAAATAATATGGTCAATACAACTTAGGCAGCTACATAATAAAGATAAGTAATAGAAAAACATCATAATGTAGTATCCCACAAGACTTGGATTTTCATCGTTATAGCCGCAGGAGTAGCTCTATGGATAGGAAATGGATTCATCTTAACTCGATATCGTTTTTAGCTGTTCTAATTTATTTGTGTGGAGAATTATTCACAATCTCATATAGCGGTGAAGAAAAATGGCAAAAACTTAAAGCCTACAACGGCGTTGATATCTACTTTGGCATTGGCGATGTCGCTACACCAAGAGACATTAATCCAGACCCTCAGTTATTAACGAGTAGAGCGAGTGAGATATCTTTTGACTCCGCGATTATTTCAAGCACATTAACAAAGAATGGAGAGGTTTGGACTTGGCTACCGAAGTCAGTCGGAAGATCAATCTATGTAATTGATAAAAAGGAAGGTAAGAGGTATGAGAAAGAGATCTTGAAGGGTACAAATTTTTGGAAAGATAGTCTAAACAAACATAAAGTGTACAAGATTAGTGAAGAGTCCAATTACTTTAAACAAACAGGAATGCGCGAAATATATGTTATCTCTTTATTTAAGGCTACAGAATCAAAGAGCTTAATAAGAAAGAAAGAAGCTATAAAGTCAGGTATATCGCAACAGATCAAATCCATTTTCGAAAAATCTATTGCTAGAACCGACAATGTCTATTCTGTGGCAATTCCCGCACTTTCAGCAACTTATGGGACATTAGACTCAAAGAATTTTTTGACTTATAGTGAGAGCTGGTCATCTATTCTAGATGGAATATCAAAAACCAAAGACTTTGGCGGAATATCTTCTATTTATTTCGTCGTTTGGGATGAATTACAGCGTGACAAAAAGCACTTGAAGATAGCAATTGAAGGTTTTTTCACAGCCTATAATGAATTCACTAAAACACTCTTGTTTCCTCTTTATTTGGTCTATTTGTCTTTAATAGCGAGTCAGTTTTTCGCTCAAAGGGGTTGTCTGTATTACTGCTTATTCCAGCGATAATTTCGCTTTTTGGGTTAATAGGAAATACATTGGTCCCCATAGACATGCTTTCGATTATTAGTAAAAACTATTATGTTTTTAGTATGTTGATTAGTCTTGGGTGTTATTTTTGGCAATGTTATATAGTGAAAATAGAAAGCTATAACAAATCAAAGCAGTCGACCACAAACTCGATGGCTGATTGAAGTGCTATAGATCCAAAATAAAATTTGAATCAATTGGCTAGCTTCGATGATTAATGTCCGCTGTTGTCAACCATAT
>JABSSK010000627.1 GCA_013214265.1 Saprospiraceae bacterium
GATAATAAATGGTCACTTAAATCATCTCCATTATTCCAATTTGACCCCAAATACCAATCGTGCCATCCGTGATAGGTACCACTGAAGACCTTGGTTCTTCCTGTAAATGCACGTGCTATTCGAATTGAAGCGGAAACTACATCCGCTCCATTTTTCGAAAACCGAACCATTTCAAAAGCACCTACACGTTCTAGAAGTTTCACGGCAAGTTGAACTTCTAATTCAGAAGGCAACGTAAAACTAGACCCTTTGGATAATTGAGTCATAATGGCCTGATTTATCACAGGATGCCTATGTCCCCATATAGCACACCCCATAGCCATTTCGAAATCCAACCAGACGTTGTCGTCAAGATCAGTGAAATAGGCTCCGTTCGACTTAGCGCAAGTAACAGGTGTCACTCCCGGAAATAGTCTGTCGTAATTTTTTGCATTTGTGCTGCTACCGCCCGGTATAATAGATTTAGAGCGTTCTAACCAGGCGTTTGATTGTTTGAATAGGTGCATATAACTCAGTGCTCGTATTATTTATCGAACTTTATTACTTGGCCAACATTGCGACAAAAGTTGCTTTAAAGGTAATACATTACCATACAAATCAGCAACAAAATCATCAGAACGAATCGCTTGCCGACATTCAATCCAGTAGCGGTTTTCCAGCAACCGCACAAAATTGTCAGTTAGGAATAAAAATTGCTGGGGAATTCGGAATGTATCAACATTGAGGGTTTTAGGCAACCAAATAGCATCCTGACCAACTGCATGGTGAGAAAAATCCTCCAAACCTGAAAAATCCATCCAACTAGCTTGGTCACAAATATCCCAAAAAATCCTCGCATCTGTGCGTACTTCAGCCAAATCGATGCCGACAATTTGCCCATGCAAGTCACTTAATTTGGAAATTAGTGAATTCTCGACAAATCCCCAAAGATCTGGATTAACAGTATTACCCCATTTCCTCCAGAATCTACCCAGATTGCGTTTGCGGTTTTGGGCTCGATGCGGGCCGCTACTAAATTCCCAATGATAGGCAGCCAACGCAGTATTAACATGCACTTCATAGCCTTTTGATTTAGCCCTAAACTGGAAATCCATATCCTCATAGCCATTGAAATAATCAATATCCAATCGACCAACGTCCTGAATAACTTCCTTACGAAAATTACAAAAAGCAAAAATTACGGATTGAAGCCTTAAAATTTCCGAATCACAATTCTTTGCTTCTGCGTTGAGGTAGATATGGCGACATAAGTCTTCAGTGAATGCCAATCCACAGTGTTGTATTCCGCCTGATTGGGGATAAAGTAGTTTAGCTCCAAGAACCCCACATTCGGGGAATCGTTGGAAGTGACGTTGGACCAGTGGTTGCCAATCCATGAATAGAATAACGTCAGAGTCTAAAATACTGATAATTTCTCCCGTTACAATATCAAGACCTTCATTAATAGAAACAGCAGCACCTTTGGAAAATTCATGTTGGATTAGTTCGTACGTGCAATCGATAGCAAGATCTTTGAATAAACTTTCTACAAGAGCATTTGTAGGTAAGCCACCACCATCGTTAATAAAAACGAACTGAGTTGGCATGGTAGTTGTTTTTTTTAATGATTCCAGAAACACCTGTAAGATTCGAATGTTCTGTAAAATGGGCACAAAAACACTAAAAAGGGGTTTATATGTGACTACTTATTTAATCATAAGTCGAAGTTATCATTACTTTATTATTTTAACCTCGTAGTTTATACATTTTGAAAACCTATGCAACCATATATTTTTACAAATAAAACATAATATAAACATAATTCATCCCACTATCATTTTCGAACAGTCAGTACCGAATAATAAACAAAATGGATCAAAACCCAGCCTCAACTTTAAATCGCATTAACATTTTTGTAATAGGATGATCCAATTCCAACAACTCGGCATGCAAGTGTAAGCGCTCTGCTTTCTTCC
>JABSSK010000628.1 GCA_013214265.1 Saprospiraceae bacterium
AGCTACCGTATTGTCATTCGAATTGTCGTTAATCACCAATATCTCGTGCTCAATTTTAATGGTACCCAATGCTTTTTCAATTACATCAATCGTTTCGGTAATTGATTCCTCCTCATTATGAGCAGGTATTACAATACTTAATTTCATTGGCGAATGGTTTATGGACAAGATCATCAAAAGAGAAACACTCTTCAAAGTCGATTTTTAGTTTAGAAACATAATATGTTCAAGGGTTTATACGACATATTTTCATTCCTGTTTCGATTATTTGTAATAAGCAATACATATTTGTCCATTGCCAATAGACTTAAGAAAAACACCTTCTTTTTTTTAGACTCTTTTGCACATATTATTATGTATCTGAGTTAAAATCTCTTCCAATCCGAATTTGAAATCCCAACCTGGATAGTGCTCCTTGAATTTTCGAACATCACTGATCCACCACATATGGTCTCCAATCCTATTCGTTTGTGAATATTCATAATTCATCTTGTTACCAGTTATTCGTTCACACATCCCAATCGCTTCTTTCATTGAGCAATTTGAATGACGCGACCCTCCAGCATTGTACACTTCACCAGGTCTTGGTGATAAGTGGAAATGCCAAAACATATTGACCAGATCCCAACTATGTATATTATCTCTTACTTGCTTGCCTTTATAACCAAAAACCGTGTATTTGTCTCCGGTAATTGCACACTTCATTAAATACGATAAAAACCCGTGTAGCTGTGTCCCTGAATGGTTTGGCCCCGTCAAACAACCACCTCTAAAAATCCCGGTTTTCATCCCAAAATATCTCCCGTACTCCTGAACCAGTACATCACCAGCAACCTTTGAGGCACCAAAAAGAGAATGTTTGGTATGGTCGATACTCATTTTTTCATCAATACCGTACTTATAGTATTCATGAGACTCATCAATTTCCCACCGATCTTCTAACTCAATCAATGGCAAATAATTTGGTGTGTCCCCATAAACCTTATTTGTAGATGTAAAAATAAATGTAGCTTCAGGACAGTGATGCCTCGTCATTTCCAATAAATTTAGCGTACCGTTGGCATTTACTGTGAAATCTGTAATCGGCTCTTTTGCAGCCCAATCATGACTTGGCTGTGCAGCCGTATGCACAATTAACTGAATATCAGCACCGAATTCTCCAAATATCTTTTCTAAATCACTGATATTTCGTATATCTACGGCATGGTGCTCATAGTTGGGAATCGTTTTAATCAACCGCTGTGTGTTCCACTCAGTTGAAGCATTTTCCCCAAAAAAATAGGCTCGCATATTACTATCTATACCTATTATCTTATCAAATTTTTCAGATAAAAACGCAACGGATTCACTTCCTATCAGACCAGATGAACCAGTTACAATGCAAATTTTACTCATGTTCTATGGCATTACTTTTGAAAATATTTTTGGAATTGTTTTGATTGTTGAATGAAACCAGTCATTCCCATTCCAGTCACTGGCTACTTTCATAGATGGGAATAAAAGGTTCACTACACTACAATTCAACAGAATATACCTGGTCCCCGAAGAATCTACATATCTATTAAGATTGCTTAAGAGTACAAATAAGATTGGAACCATATACAATCCACTTCTAGTGATGTCTGTTACACATATGGCTACAATGCCGAGTACTATGGCTGGTGATGCGACAAGCAAAGACCGTAAAAAATGCTTATTCCATAAAGTATATCCTACACAGACGATAAACAAGATCCAGAAACCCTCAAAGAATGTCCAAAATCCAATTTCCGCAGGTATGTAAGATTTGTGAAGTGTTGGAAAGCTAGCGTCATCTGTTGGTGTGTGCATGCCGTATGCATAAGCTAATAATCCACAAACTAGTAGATAAAAAACACCAGAACATAATATAAATATGGTACCCGGATTCAGTTGAAACAAGTTTTTAAATGTCAACTTGTCTTT
>JABSSK010000629.1 GCA_013214265.1 Saprospiraceae bacterium
TCCCCATCTAGGGGCACGAGAGAAATCTATCATTGGTGCAAATGTCCAGTTCACTCCCTTCGAAGCTGCTTCTTTTGCCGCCACATGCGCTCCTTTTTCAACCTTATCTGTATCCCATGAGGCTGCTTGACCCAGTGGAATAGGGAATATAGTTTTAAAGCCGTGATTGACGTCTCGCCCTATCAGCAAGGGAATCTTTAGTCTGCTTTCCTCCATACAGATTCTCTGCATTTCGTTGAGCGTAGGTAAGTCTACTTCATTAAGAACTGAACCAATCTTGCCAGCTCTTAGATCCTCTCTCATCGAATTTGGGATTTTCGCATTGTGACCAAACACCTGACTCATTTGACCGATTTTTTCGACCAATGTCATTTCCCCAACCAACTTCTTCGCTTGATCACTAATAGACTGGCATTGGGATTCATTTAAAATTGAAATATTCATCAATTTGCTCCACGACACTACCAACAGGCGGAACTTAATATTTTTTATTTTAACTTGTTCCACCCGAACACAGCAGCGTCCGTTAGATGATTTATTTTTAGTTTATAGTTTTGACCATACTCTAATTCCAGTATCGCTCAAGCCAAACGAGACCAGACGGATTTAGTTTGAGACCACTTGGAATTTCTTTCGATAAAATCAATCAAACTTAGCAACCAAAAAGTTACGCTACCCCACTCATCGTCATTTTTACCCACTTTAACTCATATTGATTGTGTCCCACTGTTGGGCACGTAAGGTGTAAGCAAGGAGAATCTTTCTTCGAAAAAATACTAATAACAAAACAGGCCCGAGAAAGTTGAGCAATTTGATTGCGCTAGGGTCTAACAGAGAGGACCGATATGACCGATTTTGTACAATTAAGCGTTAAGGAGAAGGTTGGTTATGCCCTTGGCGATACGGCGTCAAATTTCTTTTTCCAAGTATTCGGAATCTTCCTATTGTTCTACTACACGGATATTTTTGGACTTGCGCCAGCCGCCGTTGGAATGATGTTCTTGGTGACCAAAATTATTGATGCCGTCAGCGACCCATTAATAGGCTTAATTGCTGATCGAACGAACTCAAGGTGGGGTAAATTTAGACCCTACATTCTATTTGGCGCAATTCCCTATGGCATTTGTGGCTATTTTATGTTTGCCAGTCCCGATCTGTCTGATTCAGGAAAACTGATATACGCCTACGTCACCTACTCAGCAATGATGTTGATCTACACATTGGTCAACGTCCCGTATTCGGCTCTGATGGGGGTAATCTCACCATCTTCAATTGAACGAACAAAGGTGGCGAGCTACCGATTTATTGGTGCATTTTCGGCTGGTTGGATTGTTGGTACGTTTGTCACGCCATTGAAAAACATTCTAGGCGGGGGCGACGAAGTACTTGGCTTTAAAATCACGATGGCAATTTTTGCCGTCATTTCTGTCATCCTTTTCTGGGTAACCTTTGCAACTACCAAGGAACGGGTTAAACCCGTAGTGGAAAAGAACACATTCAGAAGTGACTTTAGCTTCCTTCTGCAAAACGGCCCTTGGTTGGTCGCTTTTATCGCTGGTGTCTTCACGTTGATGAATGTGGCACTTCGCAGTGGTGGACTGCTCTACTAATTTAAATACTATGTTGGTGAAGAAGGCAGACCCATATTTCTGATTTTTTATAAAACCGATATTTTCATGTCTTTGGGGCTGATGTCCATGATTGTTGGTATAGCACTTACCAGCAAACTTGCTGAGCGATTCGAAAAGCGAAGCCTGTTTATCACTGTGACTATTCTTAACGCACTGTCCATGGCCGCCTTTTATATCATTCCACCCGATCAATACTGGCTAATGGTACTGGTAAATTGCATCGGTTCGTTCGTAATTGGACCACAACCCGCGCTAGTTTGGTCAATGTACGCAGATACCGCGGACTATGGTGAATATAAAACTGGCCG